>NZ_JBFAAF010000064.1:0-42747 GCF_040639595.1 Micromonospora sp. NPDC023814 | reverse complement strand
CACCGGACCCACCAGGCCGGCGTCGACCGCGACCGGCCCGGCCGCCAACGCCGCACCCACCCGCGACACCAACACCCCGAAACCCGGATCACCCGTAACGTCCACCCGCAACACACCACCCGACGGCAGCCCCACCGCCACCTCGCCCTGGGCCGTCCACCGCGCCAGAACCGCCACAAGCCCCGCCACCACCACCTCACCGGCCGCCCCGACAGGCAACGACGAGGACAGCGCCCGAAACACCGACGCCGCCCGAGCCGGCCACACCGCCGGCCGACGCAGATCACCCACCAGCTCCAGGGCCTCGGCGTCCACCGCACCGGCCACGGCGTGAGCACGCTCGAACCCGACAGACATGAGCTTGAACCTCCGATTGAAAGGGGTGACCGGAACACACCTGGCCGGAGCGGCCGGTCAGCCGATGTGCCGTACGCCGGACGGCATGGTGTGACATGCAGGTGCGGGGCGGCGTGGGATGCCGGTACCGGTCACGGGGACGCCCCAGCCGCGTTCCCGTCGGCGCGCATCCCGCCGTACCACAGTTGATTCGCGGCTCGTGGGGACGGTTCGGCGGCCGTACTGGCTTTGCCGGCCCGTCGTGGCCCCGGTGCCGCCCGTCGGGCGGATCCCGACCGGCACGGCATCCGGGCCGGTCCGCGTGCCGGACGGCCGGAGGTGTGGCCGTCGCGTGGGAACAGCCGTGCGATCAGCGCGTGGCCACTGCCCGGATCCCGGACCGTGACCACGTCGCCGTTCGGCGGGAGCACGTCGGTGTCCGATCCGGTCACCCGCGCCTCCCGTCCATCAGGGCGCCGCGCACCCACGATCGTCCCCCATTCGTTGCGGTGAAAGGGGACGACGAACCAATGGGGCCCGACCCTACGAAGCCCTGTGGAGGGGAGTACACCCCTAGAGCTACGTCCCGTCGACCCCTAGTGCCTCGGCCGGAGATCGCGGCCGGGGTTGGCCGGGGCCCGTTCCGGGTGATGGCCGGCATCGGCACGGGTGCGGTGTCGGTGCCGTCGAGTCGGCCATTTGAGCTGGTCAGTGTGCATCAGTCGTGGTTTGTCGGCGGAATTGTCCGCCGTAACGTCCGTCCACCGTGGATCGTCGATGCCGCCCGGAACGGTTGGTTTGCGATCGTCCGGTTGCGACTGCTCATGATCCCGTGGTCCTTCCGAATGCAGCTATTCGGTCAGCCCGCGGACGAGGGTCCCGCTCGGAGCATCGGCGACTCCGGCGGCGAAAAGGGCAGTCCGTGCTCGGCTGACCGGCCCATCCCGGGGCAATGAGAACTGACTATGCTTTCTCGATCATGACCCAGTCGGTGACTGGCATTTCAGACACCGCCTGATGGTGTGCACCTCGCCAACGCAGCGCTGACCACAAGCCAGTCCGCTACCTGGCCGGGGCCAGCCTGATACCCGTCCGGCCGGTGCACGCGGCACGCCCGACTCTCGTGGCCGAGCGGCCTCACCCCGACCCGGGAGCCCACAACGTCCACGTCCTCCGCTGTTCGTGGTCGTGGCGCACCCGGAATTCGTGCCACCCCGAGGCCCCGCGTGGGCCGGCATGTCAGGAGATTCCATGGATGCGCCTATCCAGGTACAGGTGTTCGCTCCGGATGGAGTGTTGCTGGCCCGGCCACCGGATCCGGTGGCGACCGCCGGCAGCCGCTATCTCGCCGGCGCGGGCTCCGCCCTGTACAACGGCCTGGACATGATCACCGGACTTCACCTGACGCTGCCGCAGCAGGCGGCGGTCATCTGCAGCAGCGGATCGAGTGCGGAGAAGTCGCTGCGCCTGCTCAGTCGGTGTGGTCTCAAGACGCCGACTGATCTGCGCGAATTCCGCTCCGGCGCGCAGGCGATGCAGCTCGCCCGGGAAGCCGCCGATCGGGGCGAAGTGCTGGAGTTCCAATTCCCGCCGCACGATCCACAGCTCCGGGAGGCACGAGCCCGGGTGTCGCCGGATCTGCTGGCCCGCCTCAACAACAAGACCGTGCTGGAAACACTGATCGCACCGGAATACCTGCCCCGTCGCCAGGTCGCCACCCCCGCCGAGGTGCGACGGATCGTGCAGCAGGACCGCCGACCGGCCGTCGTGAAACCGGCCGGTGTCGAGGTGTACAGCGGAATCGCCATCTTCACCAGGCGGTTGCAGGACCGGTTGAACCGGTCACTGTTCAACCAGCTGGAACAGGTGAGCGATCGGTGGATCGTCGAGGAGGAGGTGCCCTTCCGGACGATCTGGGGACTCCAGTTCGGCGTGACGGAAAGCGGATCGGTGCATTACTTCGGTGCGTCCGTACACCTGCCGCAGCCCACCTCGACATGGGTCGGTTGTGTGATGGACGACGACGACCAGCCGCCGGCGGAACTCGTCGAAGCGCTGACGGTAGGGGTCCGGAAGGCCAGCGCGCTCGGATACCGGGGATACTGCGCGTTCGACGCCGGCATCAGCCGGGACGGCCAACTGCGGGTCATCGACCCGAACTTCCGGGTCAGCGGAGCCACCGCATCCGTGCTGCACCGCAGCTCGCTGCTGGGTCAGCACCCGTGCGCCATGACCACGTTCTTCTCGCTCGCGCCCGGTGTCGACGCCGAGCCGATTCTCGCCCCGTTCATCGATCGCGGGCAACTGGTCGTGTTCATGCACCACGACCCGGCGGAGACGGACAACGGCCCGCAGCCGGCGACCATCGTCGGCATGGTCGGCGCCTCGGACCGGTACGCCTGCGGAGTGCTGGTCGCGCAGATCCAGCGGGCGCTGGGCAGTTGACGCGTCACCCCCGGGCTGTGCAGGCGGCCCGGGGGCACCGTCACCCACCCTGTGACCCGGTACGACCGGCCGTTCTGGGCTTGGCGCGCCATGCTGCTCTCCCAGGGCGCCGCAGCCGGCGGCTGGCCGAGTGATGTCCGGGGCACGGATGCAAGAGCCACCTGTACGACCTGGAATCCGCAACCGGGTCACCCTGACGGCCCGGATGGAGGAATGGGTGCCGGCTCGCCGCCCTCGACGATGCTTCTCGGCGCCGCGCCAGGGCCGTTGGTTCGACTGGCCTTCGTGCCAGGGCCGAACCCGTGCTGTTCGCCTCAGGGCGCGACGCAGATGTGTACGCCATCGGCGATCTGCTGGTCTTGCGCCGCTATCGGCACCGTGGGGCTGCGGTCGGTAGGCCGTCACATGCCGGTGAAGGCGGCGCGGACGGCGGGCTCGGGGACGTCGGCGACCAGCTCGGGGCCGGCCGACCCGTCCAGCACGAACGACAGGCCGGACGTGGCCTTCTTGTCCCGCCGCATCAGCGCGAGCAACTCGTCGTGGTCGACGCCGGCGGGCAGGGTCGTGTCCAGGCCGTAGTCCGCCACCACGTCCCGGTGCTCGGCCACCCGGGCGGGTGGGATGCGGCCGAGGACGCCGGCCAACCGGCCCGCGAAGACCGTGCCGACGCCGACCGCCTCGCCGTGTCGCAGCCGGAAGTCGGTGGCCCGCTCCAGCGCGTGCCCCAGCGTGTGTCCGTAGTTGAGGATGTGCCGCAGCCCGGAGTCGCGTTCGTCGGCGGCCACCACCGACGCCTTGAGCGCGACGCAGGCGGCGATCTGCTCCGCCACGGGCCGGTCGCGCAGCTCGCCGGCGCCGATGAAGTGCGCCCGGGCGATCTCCCCGTACCCGTTGCGCCACTCCCGCTCCGGCAGCGTGCCCAGGTGCTCGGTGTCGCAGAGCACCGCCCGGGGCTGCCAGTACACCCCGACGAGGTTCTTGCCCTCCGGCAGGTTGACCGCCGTCTTCCCGCCGACGCTGGCGTCCACCTGGGCGAGCAGCGAGGTCGGCAGGTGGATCACCGCGACACCCCGGTGGTAGAGCCCGGCGGCCAGCCCGACCACGTCCGTGGTGGTGCCGCCGCCGCAGGAGACCACCGCGTCGGCGCGAGTCAGCCCGAAGTCGGCGAACGCCCGGCAGAGCTGCTCCACCGTGGCCAGATTCTTGTCGTGCTCGCCGTCGCGGGCCGGCACCACCCGGTGCGGCACCCCCGGGTCGGGGGTCCACTCCGGCGGTCGGGCCGAGACCACCACGACCCGCCGCGCGCCGATCCGCGCCACCTCCGCCGGCAGCCGGTGACGCACGCCGGGGCCGATCAGTATCGGGTACGCGCGCTCGCCGAGCGCCACCTCGATCCGGGCCGGGTCGGCGGGGGCGGGACGGTCAGGCGCGGACGCGTGCATGCGGTTGCTGTCTCCTCTGCTGCGGGACGGGGGCCGGTGCGGGGGCGGCGGGGCGGTCGCGGACCATCGACAGGCGCAGCGCCAACGCTGCCAGCGAGTCGACGTCCGGCCCGATGCCCCAGCGTTCGTGGGTGAGTTGCGCGTGGTGCGCCAGCAGGAAGCCGCGCGGCGCTGCCGGGTGCTCCCGGCCGACGACGTGGGCCACCCGGTCCAGGTAGAGCTGCCACGCGACGGCGATCTCCCCGCCCAGCGGCAGGTCCCCGGCCGCCAGGACGATCTTCTCCGCCTCGGCGTCCGCCTGCGCGGCCAGGTCCCGCCGTTGCGCCCCGGTGAGCCGCTGGCTGCGGTCCTGCCAGTGCAGGAAGAGGAACGCCAGCCGGTCGGCCGCCGGCACCAGCCCGGTCAGGTGTCGCAGGTGCGCCACGGCCAGCGGCAGTTCGACACCGGCCAGCCAGGGGGCGTCCCCGCCGAGCAGGGTCAGGGCCAGGTCGCTGCCGGCGGACGCGAGCGGGCCGCCCCGGGCGGCGTCCCGCACCGTGTCCGGGGCCGGGGCGAAGGACACCCGCGGGTCGTACGCGAGCAGCCGCGCCCGGGCCGCGTCGAGCGCGGCCGGGGCGGCGTGGAAGCCGAGGCTGAGCCACCGCCCGGTGGACGTGTCAAGCAGGTCGAAGAACCAGTCCGTGCCCGGGTCGGCGCGGCGGGCGGCGGTGACGAGGTCGGTGAGGACCGTGCCGACCAGCTCGGGCACCCGCGCGTCCGGGCGTCCGTCGGCCGGCACGGCCAGGCGGGCGAACAACCAGCAGCGTTCCAACGACGGCACCTCGGCTGACGGGGCGGGTGGAGCACGGGGCTCGACGGCCTGCGGGGATCGCCCCATCATCGGCCTGCGGCGCGTCCCGCCATCGGATCGGCGGCCGGATCTGGGGACGACTTAGGGGGTGACAGGGGTAGGTTGCCGGCCGGGCGCTGGGAAGACTTGGGCCGTTACGGCGAGCGAGTCCAGGCCGCGGACGAGGGAGTCTCGCCGACGGACGGAATGTGGTGACATGCTGCGGAGCGACCTGATCCAGCCGTTGCCCGACCTGCTCGCGGCCCACGCCGCCAGGTTCGGCGACAAGGTCGCGTTCCGCGACGACCGCAGGGCGGTCGGGTACGCCGACCTCTACGTGCGGACCCGCCGACTGGCCGGGCACCTCGCGGCGTCGGGCGTCGGGCGGGGCGACCGGGTGGCCTTCTGCCTCGGCAACCGGGTGGAGACGGTGGAGACCTGGCTGGCCGTCACGCGGGCGGCGGCAGTCGGCGTACCGCTGAACCCGCGCAGCACGGACGCGGAGCTGGCCCACCTGCTGGACGACTCCGGCGCGGTGCTGGTGGTCACCGACCCGGAACACCTCGACCAGGTGCTGCGGCTGCGCGCCGAGCGGCCGGGTCTGCGGGTGGTGGTCACCGGCGACGGCCCGGTGCCCGCCGGGGTCACCGCCTGGAACGCGCTGGTCGACACCGAGCCCGGTGTGGCCGCCCGCGACGACCTGGGCCTCGACGAGGTCGCCTGGATGCTCTACACCTCCGGCACCACCGGCCGGCCCAAGGGCGTGCTCTCCACCCAGCGCACCTGCCTCTGGTCGGTCGCCTCCTGCTACGTGCCGATCCCCGGGCTCACCGCCGCCGACCGGGTGGTCTGGCCGCTCCCGCTGTTCCACAGCCTCTCCCACATCGGGTGCGTGCTCAGCGTGACCGCGGTCGGCGCCACGGCCCGGCTCGTCGACGGCTTCTCCGCCGACGACGTGCTGCGCGCGGTCGACGAGGACGAGGCCACGGTGCTGGCCGGCGTGCCGGCCATGTACCACCACCTGGTCACCGCCGCCCGGGAGACCGGCTTCCGCGCCCCGGCCCTGCGGGTCTGCCTGGTCGGCGGGGCGATCACCACCGGCGCGCTGCGGCGGGCGTTCGAGGAGGTCTTCGACGCGCCGCTGCTCGACGCGTACGGCAGCACGGAGACCTGCGGGTCGATCGCCGTCACCCGGCCGGACCGGCCCCGCGTCGAGGGCTCCTGCGGGCTCGCGGTGCCGGGCGTCGACGTGCGCCTGGTCAGCCCGCAGACCGGCCTGGACGTGCCGACCGGCGCCGAGGGCGAGGTCTGGGTGCGCGGGCCGAGCCTCATGCTCGGCTACCACGGCCTGCCGGAACTCACCGCCGCCGCGCTGCGCGACGGCTGGTACCGCACCGGCGACCTGGCCCGGCGCGACGCCGACGGCAACATCTTCGTCACCGGGCGGCACCAGGAGCTGATCATCCGGGGCGGCGAGAAGATCCATCCCGCCGAGGTGGAGGAGGCGCTGCGCGCGGTGCCCGGCGTCGCCGACGTGGCGGTGACCGGCCGGCCGCACGACCTGCTCGGTGAGGTGCCGGTGGCGTTCGTGGTGCCCGGGCCGGAGGGGTTCGACCCGCGGGCCGGGTACGCGGCCTGCCGGGAGAGGCTCTCCTACCACAAGGTCCCCGAGGAGCTGTACGAGATCGCGCGGGTGCCCCGCACCGCCTCCGGCAAGGTCACCCGCCGGCTGCTGCTCGACCGGCCGGCCCGGCTGCGCGCCGTCAACGGCAGCCACCACGAGACGCTGAGCCGGCTCGCCTGGCAACCGCTGGACCTGACCGCCGTACCGCCGGTCGAGGCGCCCGTGCCGACGGCGGCCCTGGCCGCCGCCGCCCCGGCCCGCCGCTGGGCGGTCGTCGGGCCCGCCGGCGCGGCACTGGTGGAGGCGCTGCGCGCGGCGTCGACGGGGGACAGGTTCCGGTCCCACCCGGACCTCGCCGCCCTGCGCGGGGCCCCGGACGTACCCGACGTGACGGTGCTGGCGGTCGACCCGGCCGACGCCGTTCCGGCGGACCTCGCCGACCGGCTGCGCGGCTGGCTCGACGACGACCGCTTCGCCGGCACCCGGCTGGTGCTGCTGACCGCCGGGCCTGGCGACGCCACCTCGGCGTCCGCCGAGACCGGCGAATCCGTCGACGCGGCCAGCACGACCGCCGGGACCGACCCGGCGGCGGGCGCGGTACAGGCCCTCGGGCGCTGCCTCCAGGCCGCGCACCCGGACCGGATCGTGCTGGTCGACCACGACGCCGACGCGGCCTCGATCGCCCTGCTGCCCGCCGCGGTGGACGCCGGCGCCGCGCAGGTCGCCCTCCGCGCCGGGACCGCCCGGCACGCGGTCCTCGCGCCCGCCCCCGCGACCATGCCGGCGCGGCCGACCGCGGTGGTCGACCCGGCCCACCCGGCCGTGGTCACCGGTGCCGACGGGCCGACCGGCGCGGCGCTGGCCCGACACCTCGTCGCCGCGTACGGCGTCCGTCGGCTGCGGCTGCCGCACACGGGTGCCACCGCTGCGCCCGCGCTGGCCGACCTGGCCGCCGAGCTCACCGCCGCCGGCGCCGAGGCTGTCGCGCTGCCCGCCGACCGGGCGGGCGACGAGCCGGCCGGGGCGGTCTTCCTCTGCCCGTCCGAGGGCGACCTGGCTGACGACGACGCCGTCGACCGGCTGCTCGGCCTCGCCGGGACGCTGGACGCCGCCGCCCGGCACCCGGCCGCCGCGTTCACCGTCCTGGCCCCGTCCGCGCTGCTGTTGGGCGCCGCCGACCGGGAGCGGGCGGCGTCGGCCGTCGGCGCCCTGCACGCCCTGGCCGCCCGCCGCCGGGCCGCCGGCCTTCCGGCCCGGCTCGTCGGCACGACCGCGCGCGCCGACCGGGAGCCGCCCACGCCGGCCACGGCCGGGGAGGCGACCGGCGACCTGCCGGCGGAGGTGCGCGCCGACCTCGCCGCGTTCGACGTGGCCCACGACGGCGACGAGCTGGTGCTGCTCGCCCGCCCGGCGGGCCACGCCGACGCCGCGCACCCCGCCTGGCGTACGCCCGTCGGGGCCGACCGCGACGCCGCCGACGACCGGGAGGCGGCCGAGCTGCGTCGCCGGCTGGCCGGGCTGACCACCGCCGAGGGCGACCGGATCCTGCTCGACCTGGTCCGCGCCGCCACCGCCGAGGTGGCCAACCTGCCCGGGCCGGCCGCGGTCCGCCCGGGCCGGGCCTTCAAGGAACTCGGCTTCACGTCGGTCAGCGCGGTCGCCCTGCGCGACCGGCTGGCCCGGGCCACCGGGGTACGGCTCTCCGCTACGGCCGCGTTCGACCAGCCCAGCCCGGACGCCCTCGCCCGGCACCTCGCCGCCCGGCTGCGCGGCGCCACCCCGGAGCCCGGCGCGGTGCCCGACCGGCCCGCGCCGGCGTCCACCGTGGACGACCTGGTGGTCGTCGTCGCCATGGCCTGCCGGCTCCCCGGCGGCGTCAGCTCCCCCGAGGAGCTGTGGGAGCTGGTCGACCAGGGCCGGGAGGGGCTCACGGAGTTCCCCGCCGACCGGGGCTGGGATCTGGCGCACCTGTTCTCCGACGACCCCGACCGCCCGGGCACCTCGTACGTCCGGGTGGGCGGTTTCCTCACCGACGCCGCCGACTTCGACGCCACCCTCTTCGCGATCAGCCCCCGCGAGGCGCTGGCCATGGACCCGCAGCAGCGGCTGCTGCTGGAGACGTCCTGGGAGCTGTTCGAGCGGGCCGGCATCGACCCGACCTCGCTGCGCGGCAGCGCCACCGGCGTCTTCACCGGCGTGATGCACCACGACTACGCCGCGAACCTGCGCCAGGCGCCGCCCGGCACCGAGGGCTACCTCGGCGTCGGCACTGCCGGCAGCGTCGTCTCCGGCCGGGTCGCGTACGCGCTGGGGCTGGAGGGGCCGGCGGTCACCGTCGACACGGCGTGCTCGTCGTCGCTGGTGGCGCTGCACCTGGCCGCCCAGGCGCTGCGCGCCGGGGACTGCTCCCTCGCGGTGGCCGGCGGCGTGGCCGTGATGGGCACCCCGCAGGCGTTCGTCGAGTTCAGCCGGCAGCGTGGGCTCGCCCCGGACGGCCGGTGCAAGGCGTTCGCCGAGGGCGCCGACGGTACCGGCTGGTCCGAGGGCGTCGCCGTGCTGCTGCTGGAACGGCTCTCCGACGCCCGCCGGCGCGGGCACCCCGTCCTCGCCGTGCTGCGCGGCTCGGCCGTCAACCAGGACGGCGCGTCCAACGGGCTCACCGCCCCCAACGGCCCCGCCCAGGAGCGGGTCATCCGCCGGGCGCTGGCCGTCGCCGGCCTCGCCGCCGCCGACGTGGACGTCGTCGAGGCGCACGGCACGGGCACCCGGCTCGGCGACCCGATCGAGGCGCAGGCGCTGCTCGCCACGTACGGCGCGGGCCGCGGCGACGCCGAGCCGCTGCGGCTGGGCTCGCTGAAGTCCAACCTCGGTCACACCCAGGCCGCCGCCGGCGCCGCCGGGGTGATCAAGATGGTGCTCGCCATGCGGCACGGGACGATGCCCCGCACCCTGCACGTGGACGCCCCGACGTCCGAGGTGGACTGGTCCGCCGGCGCGGTCGAGGTGCTCACCGAGGCCCGCCCGTGGCCCGACGTGCGGCGGCCCCGCCGGGCCGGCGTCTCGTCGTTCGGGATCAGCGGCACCAACGCCCACGTCATCGTCGAGGCCCCCACCGCCGACCCGGCGACCGACGGGCCGCAGCCGCGGACCGAGCCCACCGACGGCCGGCGGACGCCCGTGCCGTGGCTGCTCGCCGCCGCCTCCGGCGAGGCGCTGCGGGACCAGGCGGCCCGCCTGCTGACCTGGCTCGACGGGCCCGGGGCGGACGCCGACCCGGCCGATGTCGGGCACGCGCTCGCCACCACCCGTGCCGCCCTGGAGCACCGGGCGGTCGTGCTGGCCGGTGATCCAGCCGCCGTCCGCGCCGGGCTGACCGCGTTGACCCGGGGCGAGCCGGACCCGGACGTCCCGGCGCTGCTGACCGGCCGGGTCGTCGACGGCCAGCTCGGCCTGCTCTTCGGCGGGCAGGGCGGCCAGCGTCCCGGCATGGGCCGCGAGCTGCACGCGGCGTACCCCGTCTTCGCCGACGCGTTCGACGCCGCCTGCGCCGAACTCGACCGCTGCCTCGCCGGCCACGCCCCGCACCCCGTCGCGGACGTGGTGTTCGCCCCCGAGGGCAGCGACCTGGCCGGGCAGCTCGACCAGACCCTCTACACCCAGCCGGGGCTGTTCGCCTTCGAGGTGGCCCTCTACCGGCTGCTGGAGTCCTGGGGCGTACGCCCCGACGCGGTGCTCGGGCACTCCGTCGGCGAGCTGGCCGCCGCGCACGTGGCCGGGGTGTTCCCGCTCGCCGACGCGGCGGCGCTCGTCGCCGCCCGGGCCCGGCTCATGCAGCAGTTGCCCGCCGGGGGCGCGATGGTCGCCATCGAGGCCGACGAGGCCGAGGTCGCCGCCCACCTGACCGACCGGGTCGGTCTCGCCGCCGTCAACGGCCCGACCAGCGTGGTCGTCTCCGGCGACACCGACGCCGTACTGGCCGTCGCGGCCACCCTGCGCGCCGCCGGGCGGCGGACCAGCCGGCTGCGGGTGTCGCACGCGTTCCACTCGCCGCGCATGGAGCCGATGCTCGACGCGTTCCGCGAGGTGGCGGCCGGCCTCACGTACCGCACCCCGCACCTGCCGGTGGTGTCCAACCTGACCGGCCATCCCGTCGACCCGGCCCGGCTCTGTTCGCCCGACTACTGGGTGGCGCACGTGCGGGGCACCGTCCGCTTCCACGACGGCGTGCGGGCCCTGCACCGGCAGGGGGTCACCACCTTCCTGGAACTCGGCCCGGCCGGCGTGCTCACCGCGATGGCCCAGGACTGTCTCGCCGCCGAGTCCGACGAGCTGGCCTTCGTGCCCGCCGTGCGGGGCGGCGCCGACGAGCCGGCGGCGCTGCTCGCCGCCGTGGCGCGGCTGCACGTGCGGGGCGTCGCCGTGGACCGCGCCGCTCTCGCCGGCCCCGGCCCGCACCGCCCGGTCGACCTGCCCACGTACGCCTTCCAGCGCCGGCACTACTGGCTGCCCGCCGGGGCCGCGGCCGGCGGCCCGGCCGGCATCGGGCTGGCCGACGCCGGGCACCCGCTGCTCGGCGCGGTGCTGCCGGTCGCCGGCACCGGGCAGGTGGTCTGCACCGGCCAGGTCTCCGCGGCCACCCAGCCGTGGCTGGCCGCCCCCGGCGACGGCGCACCGGCGCTGCTGCCCGCCACCGCGCTGCTGGACATGCTCACCCACCTCGGCGAGCAGCTCGGGGCCCCGGCCGTGGAGCGGCTGCGCGTCCCCGAGCCGGTGCCGCTGCCCGCCGAGCTGACCGTCGAGGTGCAGGTCGTCGTCTCCGCGCCCGACGAGCACGGGCGTCGGACGGCGCGCTGTCACGTCCGGCCCGGCGACGGGCAGCCGTGGCGGGAGGTCGCCGAGGCGGTGCTCGCCCCGGTCGACTCCGAGAGCGGGCACAGCGTCCACGCCCCGGCCTGGCCGCCCGTCGGGGCCCGGCCGGTGGACCTGACCACCCCGCAGCGCCGGGCGGTCGCCGGGGAGCTGGCCCGGGCCGCGTGGGTCGCCGGCGACCGGCTCTTCGTCGACGTACGCCTGCCCGAGGACGCGCGGGATCCGGACGCCGAGCGGTACGGCGTGCACCCGCTGGTGCTGGACGCGGCCCTGCGCCTGCTCCCGCTCGCCGACTTCGCGCCGGGCGCCGACGCCGCGCCAACCGATGACGCCGCGCCCACCGCCGCCCTCGGCGCCGCGCCCACCGTCCGGCTGGTGCCCACCGACTGGACGGGCGTGCGCGTCCACGCCACCGGCGCGCACGCGCTGCGCGTCAGCCTGGCCCCCGCCGGGGCGGACGCGGTGACGCTGAGCGCCGTCGACGACGCGGGCGCGCCCGTGCTCGACGCGGACCGGGTCGTGCTGCGGTCCGTGGCGCTGCCGCCCGCCGACGCGCCGGCGCCCGCCCCCGCCGGGCTGTACGCCGTCGACTGGCTGCCGGCGGCGTTCCCGGCGACGCCAGCGCCCTCCTGGACGCTCGCCGACGACACGCCCCCGGCCGGGCCGCTGCCGCCGCTGCTGGTGCTGCGCGTCGGCGCCGGCGAGCCGGGCGGCCCGGTGCCCGACCGGGCGCACGCCGTCGGCCTCGCCGTTCTCGACGTGCTCCAGCGCTGGCTGGCCGACCCCCGCGCGGAGACCACCCGGCTGGCCGTGGCCGTCCGCGACGGCGACCCGGTGCACGCCCCGGTGGCCGGGCTGGTCCGGGTCGCCCAGGCCGAGCACCCGGACCGGTTCCTGCTGCTCAGCCTCGACGCCACCGACGACGCCACCGTCCGGGCGGCGCTGGCCGTCGCCGCCGACGAGCCCGAGGTCGCGGTCCGCGACGGCCGGGCGTTGCTGCCCCGGCTCCGCCCGGTCGAGCACCCGCCGGCCGGCACGCCGGCCCCGGCGCTGGCCGGCGGCACCGTGCTGGTGACCGGCGGCACGGGCGGGATCGGCCGGCACGTCGCCGCCCACCTCGCCACCGTGCACGGCGTCGCCGAGCTGGTCCTGCTCAGCCGCACGGGCCGGGCCGCCGACTGGACCACCGACCTGGCCGACGCCGGCGTCACCGTCCGGGTGGTCGCGGTCGACGTGGCGGACCGGACGGCCCTCGCCGAGGTCGTCGCAACGCTGGCCGACCGACTGGTCGCCGTGGTGCACGCCGCCGGGGCCACAGACGACGCGCTGCTCACCGACCTCGACCCGGCCCGCTGGGAGCGGGCCCTGCGATCCAAGGTGCACGGGGCGTGGCACCTGCACGAGCTGACCGCCGAGCTGGACCTGGCCGCGTTCGTGCTGTTCTCCTCGGCCGCGGCCGTCTTCGGCAGCCCCGGCCAGGGCAACTACGCGGCCGGCAACGCGTTCCTCGACGCGCTCGCCGCGCACCGCCGCGCGCACGGCCTGCCGGCGACCGCCCTCGCATGGGGCCTGTGGGCCACCGAGGACGGGATGGCCGGCCGGCTCACCCCGGCCGACCTGGCCCGGCTCGCCCGGGGCGGCACCCGCCCCCTGGACACGGCCGCCGGCCTGGCGCTGCTCGACGCCGCGCTGCACGCCGACCGGCCGGCGCTGGTGCCGATCGGGCTGGACCTGGCCGCCGTCCGGGCCTCCGGCGAGGTGCCCGCCCTGCTGCGGGCGCTGCTGCCCCCGCCGCCCCGCCGGGCCGTCAACGCCGCCGCCGCGCCGGCCGCCACCGGTGGCTTCGCCGACCGGCTGGCCGAGCTGGCCGAGCCCGACCGCGCCGCCCTGCTGCTGGACCTGGTGCGCACCCGCTGCGCCACCGTGGTCGGGCACACCGGCCCGGAACAGGTCGAACCGCGCCGCCCCTTCAAGGAACTCGGCTTCGACTCGCTGATGGCGGTGGAACTGAGCAACCGGCTCACCGCCGTCACCGGCGTCCGGCTCGCCCCGCACGCCGTGTTCAACCATCCCACCCCGGAGCTGCTCGCCGCGCACCTGCACGCCCGGCTGCTCGGCACCGCCGCCGCCGAGGTCACCGACGCCACCACCGTCGCCCTGGACGAGCCGGTCGCCGTCGTCGCCATGGCCTGCCGGTTCCCCGGCGGCATCGGCTCCCCCGAGGAGCTGTGGCGGCTGCTCGACGCCGGCGCGGACGTCATCGGCGACCTGCCCGGCGACCGGGGCTGGCCGCTGGCCGACCTCTACGACCCGGTGCCCGGCACGCCCGGCCGGACGTACGTGCGGGCCGGCGGGTTCCTCACCGGCATCGCCGACTTCGACGCCGAGTTCTTCGGCATCAGCCCCCGCGAGGCCCTCGCCATGGACCCGCAGCACCGGCTGCTGCTGGAGACCTCGTGGGAGGCGCTGGAACGCGCCGGCATCGACCCGGTCACCCTGCGCGGCAGCCGCACCGGCGTCTTCGCCGGCACGCACGGCCAGGACTACGCCGACCAGGTCGCCCCGGGCGTCGCCTCCGACGACGGGGAACTCACCGCCGACGAGGGGCACCTGCTCACCGGCACGGCCGGCAGCGTCCTGTCCGGGCGGGTCGCGTACGCGCTCGGGCTGGAGGGGCCGGCGGTCACCGTGGACACCGCCTGCTCGGCGTCGCTGGTCGCGCTGCACCTGGCGGTCCAGGCGCTGCGCCAGGGCGACTGCGACCTGGCCCTGGCCGGCGGCGTGTCCGTGATGTCCACCCCGGCCGGGCTGACCGGGTTCAGCCGGCAGCGTGGCCTCGCCGTCGACGGGCGGTGCAAGGCGTTCGCCGAGGACGCCGACGGCTTCGGCATGTCCGAGGGCGTCGGGATGCTGGTGGTGGAACGCCTCTCCGAGGCCCGCCGCCGCGGCCACCCCGTGCTCGCCGTGGTCCGCGGCTCGGCCGTCAACCAGGACGGCGCGTCCAACGGGCTGACCGCCCCGAACGGGCCGTCCCAGGAGCGGGTCATCCGGGCCGCGCTGGGCGCCGCCGGGCTGACCCCCGCCGACGTGGACGTGGTGGAGGCGCACGGCACCGGCACGTCGCTGGGCGACCCCATCGAGGCGGAGGCGATCCTCGCCACGTACGGGCAGCGCCCGGCCGACGCCGCGCCGGTGCTGCTCGGCTCGGTCAAGTCGAACCTCGGGCACACCCAGGCCGCGGCGGGCGTGGCCGGCGTGCTGAAGATGATCCTCGCCATGCGGCACGGCCGGCTGCCCCGCACCCTGCACGCCGAGCGCCGCAGCTCGCGGGTCGACTGGGACGCCGGGTCGGTGGAGCTGCTCACCGAGCCCCGCCCGTGGCCCCGGGCGGACCGGCCGGCCCGCGCCGGCGTCTCGTCGTTCGGCATCAGCGGCACCAACGCCCACGTGATCGTCGAGGCCGTCGCCGAGCCGGCACCGGCCCCGGAGGCCACCGGGCTGGCCCCGGAGGCGGTGGCCGCGACGACGCCGGAGACCGCCGCCGGGACGACTGGCGCGCTGCCGTGGCTGCTCTCGGCGCGCACCCCGGAGGCGCTGGCCGGGCAGGCCCGCCGGCTGCGGGCCCACCTCGCCGAGCGACCCGACCAGCGCCCCCTCGACGTGGCCTGGTCGCTGGCCACCGGCCGGAGCGCCTTCGACATCCGCGCGGTGCTCGTCGGCGCCGACCCGGACCGGATCGCCGCCGCCCTCGACGCGCTCGCCGAGGGCCGCCCCGACCCCGCCGTGGTACGCGGCGACGCCGGGCCCGCCGGCAGGTGTGTCTTCGTCTTCCCCGGCCAGGGCTCCCAGTGGCTCGGCATGGGGCTGGACCTGCTCGACCAGTCCCCGGTGTTCGCCGAGCGGATGGCGGCCTGCGACGCAGCCCTGCGGCCGTACCTGGACTGGTCGCTGCTGGACGTGCTGCGTCGGGCGCCCGGCGCGCCCGGCCTCGACGAGGTCGACGTGGTGCAGCCCGCCCTGTTCGCGATGATGGTGTCGCTCGCCGAGCTGTGGCGCTCGTACGGCGTCCAGCCGGCCGCCGTGGTCGGCCACTCGCAGGGCGAGATCGCCGCCGCCTGCGTCGCCGGGGTGCTCTCCCTGCCCGACGCCGCCCGGGTCGTGGCGCTGCGCAGCCGCGCCATCCGGGCGCTGGCCGGGCACGGGGCGATGGCCTCCGTCGCGCTGCCCGCCGACACGGTCCGGGACCGGATCGCCCGGTTCGGCGACCGGATCGCGGTGGCGGCCGTGAACGGCCCGGCCGCCGTGGTGGTCTCCGGCGAGCCAGCGGCGGTGGAGGAACTCCTCGCCGAACTGGCCGCCGAGCAGGCCCGGGTGCGGCGGATCGCGGTGGACTACGCCTCCCACTCGGCGCACGTGGAACGCATCAGCGACGAGCTGGCCGAGGTGCTGGCGGGCATCGCCCCCGGCCCGGCGGCCGTGCCGCTGTTCTCCACCACCGACCTGCGCTGGCTCGACGGCGAGGAGATGGGCCCCGACTACTGGTACCGCAACCTGCGGCAGCCGGTCGAGCTGGAGCGGGCCGTCCGGTCGCTGGCCGACCAGGGCCACGACACGTACGTCGAGTGCAGCCCCCACCCGGTGCTCACCGTCGGCATCGAGGAGACCCTCGCCGATCACGACGGCGGGACCGTGGTGGTCGGCTCGGTGCAACGCGACCAGGGCGGCCACGACCGGTTCCTGCTCTCCCTGGCCCAGCTGCACGTGGCCGGGGTCCCCGTCGACTGGCGGCCCGCGCTGGCCGGCGGCCGGCGGGTCGACCTGCCCACGTACGCATTCGCCCACCGCCGCTACTGGCCCCGGCCCGTCGCCGGCCCCGGCGACGTCGGCGCGGCCGGCCTGGACGCGGCCGGGCACCCGCTGCTCGGGGCGTCGGTGCCGCTGGCCGAGGCAAGGGGACACCTGTTCACCGGGCGGCTGTCGACCGACGCCCAGCCGTGGCTCGCCGACCACCGGGTCACCGACAGCGTGCTGGTGCCCGGCACCGGCCTGGTGGAAGTCTGCCTGCGCGTCGGCGACGAGATCGGCCACCCCATCCTCGACGAGCTGGTCATCGAGGCCCCGCTTGCCCTGCCCGCCAACGGCGCCACCCAGGTGCAGGTGGCGGTCGGCGCGGCCGGCGACGACGGGCGCCGCCCGGTGACCCTGCACTCCCGGCCCGCCGACGGCCCGGCCGGGAGCCCCTGGACCCGGCACGCCAGCGCGACCCTCTCCGCCGCCCAGCCCACCCCGCCACCGCAGCTCACCGACTGGCCGCCGCGCGACGCCCGCCCCGTCGACCTGACCGGGTTCTACGCCGGCCTCGCCGCCGACGGTTACGCGTACGGGCCGGCGTTCCAGGGGCTGCGGGCGGTGTGGACCAGCGGCGACGAGGTCTACGCCGAGGTGGAGCTGCCGGCGGCCCAGCGGGTCGACGCCGACCGCTACGGCCTGCACCCGGCCCTGCTCGACGCCGCCCTGCACGCCGCCCACTTCGGCGGCCTCGCCGAGGCGGGGGCCGGCCGGCTGCTGCTGCCGTTCGCCTGGAACGGCGTCACCCTGCACGCCACCGGCGCGACCGCGCTGCGGGTCCGGCTGACCCAGGTCGGGCCGCACGCCATCGCGGTGACCGCCGCCGACCCGACCGGCGCCCCGGTCGCCGACGTGACCGCCCTGACGATGCGGCCGATCTCGGCCACGGAGCTGGCCGTCACCGACGACCGGGCCACCCGCGACGCCCTGTTCCGCCTCGACTGGACGCCCCTGCCGCCGGCCGACGGGGTCGCGCCGGTCGCGGTCGTGGCGGTCGCCCCCGGCCTCGACGGGTTTCCGCTCCACGCGGGGCTGGACGGGCTCGCCGCCGCCGTCGACGCGGGACTGGACCTGCCCGGGGCCGTGCTCGTGCCGCTCGACGCGGAGCCGGCGCAGCCGGCCCCCCAGGCGGCCCGCCGGGCCGCCGTCGCAGCCCTCGACATGGTCCGGCGCTGGCTCACCGAACCCCGCTGGGCGGCCTCGCGGCTGCTGCTGGTGACCCGCGGCGCGGTGGCCGTGCATGGCGCCGGCGAGGTCACCGACCCGGCCGCTGCGGCGGCGTGGGGACTGGTCCGCTCCGCCCAGTCGGAGAACCCGGACCAGGTGGTCGTCGTCGACGTCGACGCCGACGGGATCGACCCCGACCAGGTCGCCGCGCTGCTGGCCGCCGCCGAGCCACAGGCAGCCGTCCGAGGCGGCGTCGCGTACGTGCCGCGGCTGGCGCGGGCCGGCTCGGCGGGCGAACTCGCCGCGCCGCCCGCCACCGCCTGGCGGCTGGACGCGCCGGTGCGCGGCAGCCTGGAGAACCTCACGCTCAGCCCGACCGACGCCGCCGACGCCGTGCTCGGCCCCCGCGAGGTCCGCGTCCGCGTCCACGCCGCCGGCCTGAACTTCCGCGACGTGCTCAACGCGCTCGGCCTCTACCCCGGCGACGCGGGGCCGCTCGGCGGCGAGGGCGCCGGGGAGGTCGTCGAGGTGGGCGCCGAGGTGACCGACCTGCGCCCCGGCGACCGGGTGTTCGGGGTGTTCGTGGGCTGCTTCGGGCCCGTCGCGGTCACCGACCGCCGGCTGCTGGCCCCGATGCCGGCCGGCTGGTCGTACGTGGCGGCCGCGTCCGTGCCGGTGGTCTTCCTGACCGCGTACCACGGCCTGGTCAACCTGGCCGGGCTCGGCCGGGGCGAGTCGGTGCTGGTGCACGCGGCGGCCGGCGGCGTCGGCATGGCCGCCGTGCAGCTCGCCCGGCACCTGGGCGCCGAGGTGTACGCCACCGCCAGCCCCGCCAAGTGGGACGCCCTGCGGGCGATGGGCATCGACGAGGACCACCTGGCCTCGTCCCGGACCCTGGACTTCGAGACCCGGTTCGCCGACGCCACCGGCGGCCGGGGCGTCGACGTGGTGCTGGACTCCCTGGCCCGCGAGTTCGTCGACGCCTCGCTGCGGCTGCTGCCGCGCGGCGGACGGTTCGTCGAGATGGGCAAGACGGACATCCGGGACGCCGCCCGGGTCGCCGCCGACCACCCGGGCGTCGACTACACCGCCTTCGACCTGACCCTCGAGGACCCCGACGAGGTGCAGCGCATGCTCGTCGTGCTGCTGGGGCTCTTCGAACGCGGCGCGCTCACCCCGCTGCCCACCCAGGTGTGGGACGTGCGCCAGGCGCCGGAGGCGTTCCGCTACGTCAGCCAGGCCCGGCACGTCGGCAAGGTGGTGCTCACCATGCCCCGGGCGTGGGACCCCGACGGCACCGTGCTGCTCACCGGCGGCACCGGGACCCTGGGCCAACTGGTCGCCCGGCGACTGGTCGAGACCCACGGCGTACGACGGCTGCTGCTGGTCAGCCGCCGGGGCGAGCAGGCCCCGGGCGCGGCCGAGGCGGTCGCCGAGCTGCGGGCCCTGGGCGCCGAGGCCAGCGTGGTGGCGGCCGACGTCTCCGACCGGGACAGCCTGGCCGGGGTGCTGGACGCGGTGCCGGCGCGGCACCCGCTGACCGCGGTCGTGCACCTCGCCGGGGTGCTCGACGACGGGGTGGTCACCGCCCTGACGCCGCAGCGCCTCGACACGGTCTTCGCGCCGAAGCTCGACGCCGCGTGGCACCTGCACGAGCTGACCCGGCACCTCGACCTGGCCGGCTTCGTGCTGTTCTCCTCCGGCGCCGGCGTCTTCGGCGTGCCCGGCCAGGCGAACTACGCGGCGGCCAACGCGTTCCTCGACGCGCTCGCGCTGGCGCGCCGCGCCGAGGGGCTGCCGGGCCGGTCGCTGGCCTGGGGCCTGTGGGAGCAGGCCAGCGAGATGACCGCCAAGCTGGACCGCACCGACCCCCGGATCACCGCCCGGGACGGGCAGCTCGCGATCCCGTCCGACCTGGGCATGGCCCTGTTCGACGCGGGCCTGCGGACGGCCGAGCCGGTGCTGGTGCCGACCAGGATCGACGTCGCTGCGCTCGGCGCGGTCGACCGGCCCCCGGCCCTACTGCGCGGGCTGACCCGGCGGGAACGGCCCAGCGCCCGGTCGGCCGCCCCGGCCGCCGGCGGCCGCACCCTCGCCGACGAACTGGCGGCCCTGGCCGGTCCCGACCGGCACACCCTGCTGGTCGACCTGGTCCGCGAGCAGGCGGCGAGCGTGCTCGGGCACGGCAGCCGCGCGGCGGTCGCCCCCGGCCGGGCGTTCAGCCAGATCGGCTTCGACTCGCTGACCGCCGTCGAGCTGCGCAACCGGCTCACCACGGCGACCGGAATGCGCCTGCCGGCCACGCTGATCTTCGACTACCCGGACCCGAACGCGCTGGCCGAGTTCCTGCTCGCCCAGCTCGCGCCGGACACCGGCCCGGACGTTCCGCCGGTCCTCGCGGACCTGGAGAACCTGGAACGCTCGCTGACCGAAGCCAGCGTCGAGCCGGAGCTGCACGCCCAGATCGGCTCCCGGCTGGAGGTGCTCATCGCCAAGTGGCGGACGATGCGCGCCGGCTCGGGCGGCGGCCCCGACCTCGACATCGACCTCGACCGGGCCAGCGACGACGAGATCTTCGACCTCATCGACGCCGAACTCGGCCTCTGACCGCCGTCCGGCCGCCCCGGACGGCGCAAACCGTCCCCACGACACCGTGTCCGACCGACTCCGCGAGGAACCGATACCGATGCTGATGACCGACGTGCTGATCGTGGGCTACGGCCCGGTCGGTGAGATGCTCACGATCCTGCTGGCGCAGCGAGGGCTCACCGTCACGGCGGTCGAGCGGTGGGCCACCCCGTACAACTTCCCCCGCGCCGTGTCGTACGACGGCGAGGCGAGTCGCATCCTGGCCGCCGCCGGGGTCGCCGACCGGCTCGGCCCGGTGGTGGAGTCGTCGGGCGAGTACACCTTCAAGAACGGCTTCGGGCGGACCCTGCTGCACGTCAAGGTGACCGGCGACGGCCCGATGGGCTGGCCCGACTCGGTCTCCTTCTACCAGCCCGGCCTGGAGGCGCTGCTCGCCGAGCGGGGCGCGGAACTGCCGGGCGTCACGGTGCTGCGCCCGTACCAGGTGACCGGCCTGGTCGAGCACGACGACCGGGTCGAGGTCACCATCGCCGGGCCGGACGGCGAGGAGGTCCGGGCGGCCCGGTGGGTGATCGGGTGCGACGGGGCCAACAGCTTCGTCCGGGAGCACCTGGGCAGCGGCGTCACCGACCTCGGCTTCACGTACGACTGGCTGGTCTGCGACGTGGTGCCGCACGAGGCCCGCGAGTTCAAGCCGAACAACCTCCAGGTCTGCGACCCGGCGCGTCCCCGCACGGCCGTGTCGGCCGGCCCGGGGCACCGGCGCTGGGAGTTCATGCGGGTGCCGGGGGAGAGCCGGGAGGAGTTCGAGACCGTCGAGAGCGTGTGGCGGCTGCTCGGCCTCTTCGACATCACCCCCGACAACGCGACCCTGGAGCGGTACGGCGTCTACACCACCCAGGCGTGCTCGGCCGACCGCTGGCGCTCCGGCCGGATCCTGATCGCGGGCGACGCGGCGCACGTGATGCCGCCGTTCATGGGGCAGGGAATGAGTTCCGGTTTCCGGGACGCCATCAACCTCACCTGGAAGCTCGACCTGGTGCACCGCGGGCTCGCCGACGAGACCCTGCTGGACACCTACCAGGAGGAGCGCTGCGCCCACGTGCAGCACGCCATCCGGATGTCCATGGACTCGGGCACGGTGATCTGCGAGACCGACCGGACCGCGGCGGCCGGCCGGGACTCCGTCATGCTCGCCGAACTGCGCCGGCGCACCGCCCGCCCGCGCACCCGTTCCCTGCTGGAGCCGCTGGCCGGCGGCGTCCTGCACGGCCGGGGCGACGACGCCGCCGGCGCCGGCGTGCCGATGCCGCAGGGGCGCGTCGAGGTCGACGGCCGGGCCGGGCTCTTCGACGAGGTGGTCGGCACCGGCTTCGCCCTGCTCTGCGCCGAGGACCCCGACGGCCTGCTCGACGCGGACGCCCGGGCCGTCCTGGACTCCTTCGACGGTCGGGTCGTCCGGATGCTCCCCGCCGGTGCCCCCGCCCCGGAACCGGGCACCGGGCCGACCGCGTACGACCTCGACGACGTGTACCTGCCTCTCCTCAAGCGGTACGACGCCGTGGCGGTGCTCGTCCGGCCCGACTTCTACGTCTTCGGCACGGCCGCCGACCCGGCCGGTGTGCCCGCGCTCGTCGAGGACCTGCGTCAGCAGGTCCGGCGCGGCTGATCAAGAGACCACCCACGGAAGGAACACCACATGTTCGAGAACCTGAAGATCGCCGGTCGGGCGATCCGCACGGTCTTCACGGCCGACCCCATCACCCGGGTCCGGCGCTTCTACGAGATCCAGTCGCCCGACGTGGAGTTCGCGGCGCGCCGCACCCACTACATGAACGTCGGCTACTGGTCCGACGGGGTCACCGACCTCGACACGGCGGCCGAGGCGCTGGCCGACAAGCTGGCCGACGCCGCCGGGATCAAGCCCGACGACACCATCCTCGACGTCGGCTTCGGCTACGCCGACCAGGACTTCAAGTGGCTGCGCGAGCGCCAGGTCGCCAAGATCTACGGCCTCAACATCACCCCGCACCACGTCGAGGCCGCGCAGCGCCGGGCACAGGAGGAGGGCTTTGCGGACCGGACAGACTTCCGCCTCGGCAGCGCCACCGAACTGCCCTTCGAGGACAACACCTTCGACCGCGTCGTGGCCCTCGAATCCGCCTTCCACTTCTACCCGCGCAGCGCGTTCTTCGCCGAGGCGCTGCGGGTGCTGCGCCCGGGTGGTGTGCTGGCCACGGCCGACATCATCCCGGTCAGCGCCGACGTCGTCCGCGCGGCCATCCAGTCGGGCCCGCTGAGCTTCGTCAAGTTCAGCATTCCGAAGGAGAACTGGCACGACCGGGACACGTACCGGCAGGAGCTCGTCGAGGCCGGCTTCGCCAACCCGGAGGTGACTTCGATCAAGGACCAGACCTGGGAGGGCTGGCGGGCGTACATGGCCGACCGGACCAACGACCCCGAGTTCCGCGCCGTCGTCAAGCCGGCCGTGCGCAAGAGCATGGCCGCGCACTGGAAGAACCAGGACCTGATGAAGCGGGAGCTGGCGCAGCTCGACTACGTGATCGCGGTGGGCCACAAGCGGTGACACCCCGCACGGACGAGGGGCCCGCCGACCGGTCGTGACAACCGGTGGACGGGCCCCTCGTCCGATGAGGATCAGATGGCCGGCGCCACGGTCAGGGCGGTCGAGATGGCCTGCAGGACCGCCGCCTGGTGCTCGGCCAGGAAGAAGTGCCCGCCCGGGTAGACCTTCAGGTCGAACTGCCCCGTGGTGTGGGTCGACCAGGCGCGGGCCTCCTCGACCGTCGTCTTCGGGTCGTCGTCGCCCGTGAAGACGGTGACCGGGCAGCTCAGCGGCGGACCCGGCCGGTAGGTGTAGGTCTCCGCGGCCCGGTAGTCGCTGCGGATCGCCGGCAGGGCGGCCCGCAGCATCTCCTGGTCGCCGAGGACGGCCGGGTTGGTGCCGCTCAGCTTCCGGACGTCGGCCAGCAGGCCCTCGTCGTCGAGCAGGTGCACGGTCTCGTGCCGCGCCTGCGACGGCGCGCGGCGGCCGGAGGCGAACAGGTGCGCGGCCGCGCCGCCGTCCTGCTCGATCAGCCGGGCCAGCTCGAAGCCGACGCTGGCACCCATGCTGTGCCCGAAGATGGCCACCGGCTCGTCCAGCCAGGGCCGCAGCACGGTGAAGACCTCCCGCGCGAGCTGGTGGATGTCGCCGATGCACGGCTCGTGGCGCCGGTCCTGCCGGCCCGGGTACTGGATCGCCAGCACCTCGACGGCGGGGGAGAGGCTGCGGGAGACGGGGAAGTAGAAGCTGGCGGAGCCGCCGGCGTGGGGCAGGCACACCAGCCGCCTGGCGCGGCCCGGCGCCGGGTGGAAACGTCGCACCCACAGGCCGTTGTCGGTATCTGGCGTGGTCATCCTCGGCGGTCCTTCCCGGCGGCTGGCGTTCCCGACCGGGCCGAACGCAGACCCGGTCGAGGCGACGCTAGTGCGACCGGTCGGCACCCGGACACCCCTAGCTGGCCGGACGCCTGGTTAGGGGTTGTCCGCGCTCGCGCACACCCAATAACTTCTCCCCGCAGATGGGGATCCTCGTGGCTCTCGGCCGAGCGAGCCGAACGACAGATACAGGTGTCGCCTGAGACTTCTGCGCATTCGTACCGTCGCTTACGTCGAGTCTCCGCCGTGCATCGCGATGGGCTGGGTTGATGGACACCGAAGACAAGCTCCGGGAGTACCTGAAGAGAGTCACCGCCGACCTGCGGCGGACCCGGCAACGGCTCCGCGACGTCGAGGCCGACGCGCAGCGGCCGATCGCGATCGTCGGCGTCGGCTGCCGCTTCCCCGGCGGGGTGCGGACGGCCGAGGAGCTGTGGGACCTCGTCGCGGCCGGCGGGGACGCCATCTCCTCCTTCCCCACCGACCGTGGCTGGGACCTGGACACGCTCTACGACCCCGGGCGGTCCCGGCCGGGCACCTCCTCCGTGCGGGAGGGCGGCTTCCTGCCCGACGCCGCCGACTTCGACCCCCGGTTGTTCGGCGTCTCGCCCCGTGAGGCCCTCGCCATGGACCCGCAGCAGCGGCTGCTGCTGGAGACGTCCTGGGAGGCGGTTGAGTCCGCGGGCATCGACCCCACCAGCCTGAAGGGCGCCCGCGTCGGCGTCTTCGCCGGCATGACCCACAACGGGTACGCCCACCCGCCGGAGACCCCGCCGGCGGGGGTGGAGGACTACCTGGGCCTCGGGAACGCGGGCAGTATCGCCTCCGGTCGGGTGGCGTACTCGTTCGGTTTCGAGGGGCCGGCGGTGACGGTGGACACGGCGTGTTCGTCGTCGTTGGTGGCGCTGCACCTGGCTGTGCAGGCGCTGCGGTCGGGCGAGTGCGACCTGGCCCTCGCGGGCGGGGTGACGGTGATGCCCACCCCGGCGGTGTTCGTCGACTTCACCCGCCAGGGCAACCTCTCGCCGGTGGCCCGGTGCCGGGCGTTCGCCGACGCGGCGGACGGCACGGCGCTCGCCGAGGGCGTGGGCGTGCTGCTGGTGCAGCGGTTGTCGGACGCGCGGCGGGACGGCCGCCGCATCCTGGCCGTGGTGCGGGGCACGGCGGTCAACCAGGACGGCGCGTCGAACGGCCTGACCGCGCCGAACGGCCCGTCGCAGCAGCGGGTGATCCGGCAGGCCCTCGCCTCGGCGGGGTTGTCGCCCGGTGACGTGGACGTGGTCGAGGCGCACGGCACGGGCACCACGTTGGGCGACCCGATCGAGGCGCAGGCCCTGTTGGCGACGTACGGGCAGGGCCGGGACGAGCCGCTGCTGCTCGGATCGGTGAAGTCGAACATCGGCCACACCCAGGCCGCCGCCGGAGTCGCGGGAGTGATCAAGATGATCTCCGCGATGCGGGCGGGCGTGGTCCCGGCGACCCTGCACGTCGACGCGCCGTCGTCCCACGTGGACTGGGCGTCGGGTGCGGTCGAGCTGGTGACCGAGTCCCGGGCGTGGCCCAATGTGGAACGTCCACGGCGCGCGGGCGTGTCCTCGTTCGGCATCTCCGGCACGAACGCGCACGTGATCCTCGAACAGCCGGAGCCCGACGCCGATCCCGAGGTCGCAGCGGAGCCGGGGCCCGTCCCGGCAGATGCCGGGCACGTGCTCGCGGGGTTGCCGGTGCCGTGGGTGGTGTCGGCGCGCTCGGAGCGGGGTCTGTCGGGTCAGGCGGCGCGGTTGGCGTCGTTCGCGCGCGATCGTTCGGGTCTGTCGGTGGCGGACGTCTCCTGGTCGTTGGCGACGTCGCGGGCGGCGTTGGAGCACCGGGCGGTGGTGTGGGGCTCGGACGCCGACGAGCTGGTCGCGGGCCTGTCGGCTGTTGCGGAGGGCCGGCCGGCGGTGTCGGGTGTGGTGTCGGCGGGTCGTCGGGCGGTGCTGTTCACCGGCCAGGGCTCGCAGCGCGCCGGCATGGGCCGTGAGCTGTACGAGGCGTTTCCGGTCTTCGCGTCGGCCTTCGACGCGGTGTGCGGAGAGATCGATCCGCATCTGCCGCGTCCGCTGCGTGAGGTGGTGTTCGCGGAGGCGGGTACCCCTGACGCCGGTCTGTTGGATCAGACGGTGTTTGCGCAGGCGGGTTTGTTTGCGGTCGAGGTGGCGTTGTGGGAGTTGCTTGCGTCGTGGGGTGTGCGGGCGGATTTCCTGGCGGGTCATTCGATCGGTGAGGTGACGGCCGCGTATGTGGCGGGGATGTTGTCGTTGTCGGATGCGTGTGTGTTGGTGGCGGCGCGGGGCAGGTTGATGCAGGCGCTGCCGGCCGGGGGCGTGATGGCCGCGGTCGGCGCGTCGGAGGAGCTTGTCGCCGAGCTGATCGAGCTCACGGGTGCGGCGGTGGACGTCGCGGCGGTGAACGGTCCGGCGTCGGTGGTCGTCTCGGGGGCCGCCGACGAGGTGGCCTCGGTGGTGGCGACCTCTCGTGGGCGGGGTTGGCGGACGAAGGAGTTGGCGGTCAGTCACGCGTTCCACTCACGCCTGATGGATCCGATGCTGGACGAGTTCGCGTCTGTCGTGGCGGGGCTGAACTGGCAGCCGCCCCGGATCCCGATCGTGTCGAACGTGACCGGGGCCGTAGCGGACCCGGCGGAGATCACCGACCCGGGTTACTGGGTGCGGCACGTACGGCAGCCGGTGCGGTTCGCCGACGCGGTGCGGACCCTTCACCAGCAGGACGTGACACAGTTCCTGGAGGTGGGCCCCGACGCCGTACTGACCGCGATGGCGCAGGACTGCGTCGAGGCGACCGACGACGTCCGGTTCACCCCCACGCTGCGCGCCGGCCACTCCGAGGCCGGCACGCTGCGCGCCGCCCTGGCCGAGCGGTACGTCACCGGCGGCCACGTCGACTGGGCCGGGTACCTCGCCGGCACCGGGGCCCGGCCCCGCGCGGTCGACCTGCCCACGTACGCCTTCGACCACCAGCGCTACTGGCTCAACGCCACCACCACCAGCGACGTGGGGGCGCCCGGCCTCGGCGTCCGCGCCGTCGACCACGCGCTGCTCGACGCCGCCGTCCGCGTGGCCGACGACGACGTACGGGTCTTCGGCGCCGAGCTGTCCGCGCGGACCCACCCGTGGCTCGCCGAACACGTCGTCTGGGACTCGGTGGTGGTGCCGGGCGCAGCCCTGGTCGAGATGGTCCTGCACGCGGGCGCGCAGGTCGGCTGCGACGCGTTGGACGAGCTGACCCTGGAGGCGCCGCTGGCGCTCGCCGAGCAGGGCGCCCGGGCGGTGCAGGTGAAGCTGGGGACGGCGGACGACGAGGGACGCCGGCCGGTCACCATCCACTCCCGACCCGCGGCCGACCCCGACGGGGAGTGGGACCGCCACGCGACGGGCGTCCTCGCACCCGCCGCGCCACAGCCCGCCGCGTCCGATCCGTCGCCCTGGCCGCCCACGGCCGCGGTCGGCGTCGCGGTCGACGCCATCTACACCGAGCTGTCCCGCCTCGGCGTCGAGTACGGCCCGCTCTTCCGCGGCCTGCGCGCGGCGTGGCGTACCGACGACGAGGTGTGCGCCGAGGTGGCGGTGCCCGACGGCACCGAGGTCACCGGCTTCGGCATCCACCCCGCCCTGCTCGACGCGGCGCTGCACGTCGTCGGCCTGCTCGACGAGGACAGGGAGGCGTCCGGCGTACGCCTGCCCTTCGCCTGGACCGGCGTCACCCTCGCGGCGGTCGGCGCGACCGCGCTGCGGGTGCGCGCCCGGCGCAGCGGCGGCGGGGTCACCCTGACCCTGACCGACCCGGCCGGCGCTTTCGTCGCCCGGATCGGCTCCCTGGTCTCCCGCCCGGTGACCGCCGACCAGGTAAGCGGCGCCGGTGCCGGCGTCGACTCGCTGTTCGACGTCGCCTGGCAGGCGGTGCCGCTCGGCGGCCCGGCGGCCGCCCGCGCGGTGCTCCTCGGCGACGGTCCGTCCGGCCCGGCCGGCCTCACCACGGTCGGCCTCGCCGAGCTGGCCGAGGCGGTCGACTCCGGCCGGCTCGACCCGGACCTGGTGCTGCTTCCGGCGTACGCCGACGACGAGCGCGACCCCGTCCCCGCCGCTACCCGGACCCGGCTCGCCGCCGTGCTGAGCACCGTGCAGGGCTGGCTCGCCGACGACCGGCTGGCGGAGCGGCGACTGGTCGTGCTGACCCGGGGAGCCGTCCCCGCCGGCGACACCGGTCGGGCGACAGACCTGCCCGGCGCCGCGGTCTGGGGCCTGCTGCGCTCGGCCCAGGCGGAGCACCCCGATCGCTTCGTGCTCGTCGACCTCGACGAGGCGCAGCCAACCGAGCCCGGCGCGGTCGAGCTGGTGGCCCGCGCGGTCGCCACCGGCGAACCCCAGCTCGCGGTCCGGGGCGACCGGGTGCTGGCACCCCGGCTCACGCCCGCCGTCCTCGACCCGGCGCTGGGCGCCGAACCCGACCCCGACGGGACGGTCCTGATCACCGGTGCCACCGGCGCCCTCGGCGGCCTGCTGGCGCGACACCTGGTCGCCGCACACAAGGTGCGCCACCTGCTGCTGGTCAGCCGCCGGGGGCCGGACGCCCCTGGCGCGGCCGAGCTGCTGGCCGGGCTGGCCGCCCTGGGCGCGCAGGCCCGGCTGGTGGCCGGCGACGTGGCCGACCGGGACACCGTTGCCGCCCTGCTGGCCGACATCCCCGCCGAGCATCCGCTCACCGGGGTGGTCCACGCCGCCGGCGTCCTCGACGACGCGGTGGTGTCGGCGCTGACCCCGGATCGGGTGTCCGCCGTGCTGGCCGCGAAGGCCGACGCCGCCTGGCACCTGCACGAGCTGACCCGGGGGCGGAACCTGCCGATGTTCGTCCTCTTCTCGTCGGTCGCCGGCGTTCTCGGC
Source organism: Micromonospora sp. NPDC023814 (assembly GCF_040639595.1). Taxonomy (NCBI): domain Bacteria; kingdom Bacillati; phylum Actinomycetota; class Actinomycetes; order Micromonosporales; family Micromonosporaceae; genus Micromonospora; species Micromonospora sp. NPDC023814. The sequence continues at coordinate 14,217 of NZ_JBFAAF010000064.1, read as the reverse complement.
GGCCCCGGGCAGGGCAACTACGCCGCCGCGAACGCGTTCCTGGACGGCCTCGCCCACCACCGGCGCGCCGCGGGCCTCGCCGCCAACGCCCTGGCCTGGGGCCTCTGGGCCGCGGACAGCGGGATGACCGGCGCCCTCGACGCCGCCCAGCGGCAACGGATGAGCCGCAACGGCCTCAGCCCGCTCGACACCGAGCAGGGGCTGCACCTGTTCGACGCCGCCCTGCGCGGCGGCCGTCCCCACCTGGTGCCCGCGCTGCTCGACCTCGCCGCGCTGCGCCGCCAGTCCGACACCGGCCAGCTCCCAGCGCCGCTGCGCGGTCTGGTCCGGGCCCGGCGGCGCGTCGTCGACGGCGGCGGCGACGGCGGGCCGTCCTTCGTGCAACGCCTCGCCGGCACGCCCGAGGCCGAGCGTGGCCGGCTGGTGGAGGAACTGGTCAAGGCGCAGGTCATCGAGGTGCTCGGCTACCCGCCGGCCACCGTCATCCCGTCCGGCCAGACGTTCACCGGCCTCGGCTTCGACTCGCTGACCGCGGTGGAGCTGCGCAACCGGCTGACCGCCGTCACCGGGATCCGGCTGCCGGCGAGCCTGATCTTCGACTGCCCCACGCCCGCCGCGCTCGCCGACTTCCTGCTGGCCGACGCCGCGCCGCCCGCGCCCGCGTCGAGCCTGCTGACCGAGCTGGACCGGCTGGAGGCCGCGTTCGCCGCGACCGGGCCGGACGAGCTGGAACGACTGGCCGGCGACGACGAGACGCGGACCGCCGTCGCGGTTCGCCTCCGGGCGCTGGTCACCCGGTGGAGCGACGCCACCGACCGGCCCGCCGACGTCAGCCAGGCCATCGACGATGCCTCGGACGACGAGCTGTTCGACTTCATCGACCAGAAGTTCGGCCGATCCTGACCACGAGTCCGCCGCTTGCCCCTTAGCGACAGGTGATCACCCCGATGGCGAACGAAGCCAAGCTCCGCGAGTACCTCAAGCGCGTCACCGCTGACCTGCACGAGACCAGCGAACGCCTGAGGGCCGTCGACGAGCAGAACCACGAGCCCATCGCGATCGTGGGGATGAGCTGCCGCTACCCGGGCGGGGTGCAGACCCCCGAGGCGCTGTGGCGGCTGGTCGAGTCCGGCACCGACGCCGTCACGGAGTTCCCGGCCGACCGGGGCTGGGACGTGGCGAACCTCTACGACCCCGACCCGGACGCGCACGGCAAGTCGTACACCCGGGAGGGTGGCTTCCTGCACGACGCCGGCGAGTTCGACGGCGGCTTCTTCGGCATCTCGCCCCGCGAGGCCCTGGCGATGGACCCGCAGCAGCGCCTGCTGCTGGAGGTCGCCTGGGAGGCGGTCGAACGGGCCGGCATCGCCGCCGACTCGCTCAAGGGCAGCCGCACCGGCGTCTTCACCGGCGTCATGTACCACGACTATGTCTCCCGTCTGAACGGCGTGCCGGAGGAGGTCGAGGCCTTCGTCGGCACCGGCAACCACGGCAGCGTCGTCTCCGGCCGGATCGCCTACACGTTCGGGTTCGAAGGCCCGGCGGTGACCGTCGACACCGCCTGCTCGTCCTCCCTGGTGGCGCTGCACCTCGCCGTGCAGGCGCTGCGCTCCGGCGAGTGCACGCTCGCGCTGGCCGGCGGCGTCACCGTCATGTCCAGCCCCGACACGTTCATCGGCTTCAGCCGCCAGCGCGGCCTGTCCCCGGACGGGCGGTGCAAGTCCTTCGCCGCCGCCGCCGACGGCACCGGCTGGAGCGAGGGCGCCGGGCTGCTGCTGCTGGAACGGCTCTCCGACGCCCAGCGCAACGGGCACCCGGTGCTCGCCGTGGTGCGCGGCACCGCGGTCAACCAGGACGGCGCCTCGAACGGCCTCACCGCGCCCCACGGCCCGTCCCAGCAGCGGGTGATCCGCCAGGCCCTGGCCAACGCGCGGCTCTCCCCGGCCGACGTGGACGCGGTGGAGGCCCACGGCACCGGCACCCGCCTCGGCGACCCCATCGAGGCGCAGGCGCTGCTCGCCACCTACGGCCGGGACCGGGCCGACGACCAGCCGCTGTGGCTCGGCTCGATCAAGTCCAACCTCGGGCACACCCAGGCCGCGGCCGGCGTCGCCGGCGTGATCAAGATGGTCATGGCGATGCGGCACGGGGTGCTGCCGAGGACCCTGCACGTCGACGAGCCGTCCCCGCACGTCGACTGGTCGGCCGGCGCGGTGAGCCTGCTCCGCGAGCCGCGCCCGTGGCCGCGCGGGTCCCGTCCGATGCGGGCCGGCATCTCCTCCTTCGGCGTCAGCGGCACCAACGCCCACGTCATCGTCGAGGCCGCCCCGCCCGCGCCGCAGCCGGCCGCCGACACCGACGCCGTCGCCGGGCCCGACCCGCTGCCGTGGGTCGTCTCCGCCCGCAGCGCCGCCGCGCTCACCGCCCAGGCCGACCGGCTGCGCACCTGGCTCGCCGACCACCCCGACGCCGCGCCGGCCACGGTGGGCCGGGCCCTGGCCGTCGGACGGTCCGCCCTGGAACACCGGGCCGTGGTGCTCGGGGCCGACCGGGACGAGCTGGTCGCCGGGCTCGCCGCGCTGGCCGACGGCGTCCCGGCCGCGTCCGTGCGGCGGGGCGTCGCCAGCCCCACCCGCGTCGCGGTGCTCTGCACCGGGCAGGGCGCCCAGCGGGTCGGCATGGGCCGTCAGCTGTCCGCCGCCTTCCCGGTCTTCGCCGCGGCCTTCGACGCCGCCTGCGCGGAACTGGACCGGCACCTCGACCGGCCCCTGAACGAGGTGCTCGACGGTCCCGCCGACGTGCTCGACCGCACCGGTTACGCCCAGGCGGCGCTGTTCGCCGTCGAGGTGGCCGCCTACCGGCTCGTCGAGTCCTGGGGCGTCGTGCCCGACTTCGTGGCCGGGCACTCGGTCGGCGAGGTGGCCGCCGCGCACGTCGCCGGCGTGCTGTCGCTGCCGGACGCCGCCCGTCTGGTCGCCGCCCGGGGCACCCTGATGCAGGCGCTGCCCACCGGCGGCGCGATGGTGTCGGTCCGCGCCACCGAGGCCGAGGTGCGCCAGCACCTGGACACCACCGTCGAGGCGGCCGGCGCGGGGCTGGCCGCCGTCAACGGCCCGGAGTCCGTCGTCGTCTCCGGCGACGAGGACGCGGTGCTGGCGGTTGCCGAACACTTCGCGGCCCTCGGCCGGCAGACCAAGCGGCTGCGGGTCAGCCACGCGTTCCACTCCGCCCGAATGGACCCGATGCTCGACGCGTTCGCCGACGTGCTCGGGCAGTTGACCTTCGCCGCCCCCCGGATTCCCGTCGTCTCCACCGTGACCGGCGCCGTGCTCACCCCCGACGAGGTGCGCTCGCCGGCGTACTGGCTGCGCAACGTCCGGGAGACGGTCCGCTTCGACGCGGCCGTGACCGCCCTGCGCGAGCTGGGCGTGGGCGCGTACGTCGAGGTGGGCCCCGGCGGGGTCCTCTCCGCCCTGACCCAGGAGATTGTCGGGGACCAGGCGGTCTGCGCCCCGGTGCTGCGCGCCGACTCCGACGAGGCGGCCACCGCGCTGGCCGCTGCCGCCACCGTCTGGGCCCGGGGCGTGCCGGTGGACTGGGCCGCCCTGTTCGACGGCCCGCCCGCGCCGGTCGACCTGCCGACGTACGCGTTCCAGCGCCAGCGCTACTGGCTGCTGCCCCTGCCACAGGCCGCCGACGTGACCGCCGCCGGGCTGACCCCGACCGGGCACCCGCTGCTCGGCGCGGTGTTCCGCTCCGCCGACGGCGACGAGGTGACGCTCACCGGCCGGCTGTCGGTGGAGAGCCAGCCCTGGCTGGCCGACCACGCCGTCCGCGGCGTGGTGCTCCTCCCCGGCACCGGGTTCGTGGAGTTGGCGTTGCGGGCCGGTGCGGAGGTCGGCGCGGACCGGCTCGCCGAGCTGACCCTGGAGGCGCCGCTGGTGCTGCCGGAGACCGGCGGCGTCGACGTGCAGGTCGCCGCCGAACGGGGCGGCGCCGACACGTGGCAGCTCACGGTCCACGCCCGCCGGTCCGGCACCGACGACCTGTGGGTCCGGCACGCCACCGGCCTGCTCACCCCGGAACCGGGGGAGGACCGGACCCCGCTGACGGCCTGGCCGCCGGCCGGCGCCACCGCCCTCGACGTGTCCGAGCTGACCGGGCGGGCGGCGGAGGCCGGATTCGCGTACGGCCCGACCTTCTCCGGGCTGCGCGCCGCCTGGCGGCTCGGCGCCGACGTCTACGCCGAGGCCGTGCTGTCCGAGCCGGCGGCCGGCGAGGCCGGCGGGTACGGGCTGCACCCGGCGCTGCTCGACGCCGCCGTGCAGGCCGTCGGGCTGGGCATCGTCGACCCCGGCCAGGCCCGGATGCCGTTCTCCTGGTCGGCCGTCACGCTGTCCGCCCACGGCGCCGACACGCTGCGGGTACGGCTCACCCCCACCGGCCCGGACACGGTGACCATGCTCGTCGCGGACGCCGCCGGCGAGCCCGTCGCCCGGATCGGGTCCCTGGTGCTGCGGCCCCTGCCGGCCGGGGAGCTGGCGTCCGGCGGGTCCTCCTGGCGTCGTTCGCTGTTCCGCCTCGACTGGCCCCGCCACGCCGGCAGGTCCGGCGCGCCCGCCGACACGACCTGGGCCGTGCTCGGCGACCGCCCCGCGCCGCTGCCGTCCGGCGTGGCCGCCGCCCGGCACGCCGACCTCGACGCGCTGGTCGACGCCGGGGTGCCCGACGTCGTCCTGTTCCCGGTGGCCGGTGCCGCCGCGACCGGCCCCGGACCGGTCCACGGCCTGCTCGCCGAGGTCCTCGGCGTGCTCCAGGGCTGGCTCGCCGCCGAGCGGCACACCGGCGGATCCCGGCTGGTGGTGCTCACCCGCGGCGCCGTCGCCGTGGACGACGATGCCGAGGTGGCAGACCTGGCCGGCGCGGCCGTCTGGGGTCTGCTCCGCTCCGCGCAGGCCGAGCACCCCGGCCGGTTCCTGCTCGTCGACGTCGACGAGACGGACCGCTCCGCCGCCGCCCTCGCCGGCCTGCTGTCCGTCGACGAGCCGCAGGCGGCGGTGCGCGACGGCGTGGTCCGGGTGCCCCGGCTCGTCGCCGCCACCGAATCCGACGCCCCGGCCCCGTCGCTGGACCCGGAAGGCACGGTGCTGGTCACCGGCGGCACCGGCGCCCTGGGCGCACTGACCGCCCGCCACCTGGTCACCCGGCACGGGGTCCGCCACCTGGTGCTGACCAGCCGACGCGGGGCCGACGCGGCCGGCGTCGCCGACCTGCTCGCCGAGTTGGCCGACCTGGGCGCGACCGCGACCGTCGAGGCGTGCGACGCCGCCGACCGGGACGCCCTGGCCGCGCTGCTGGACCGGATCGATCCCGCCCACCCGCTGACCGGCGTGGTGCACACCGCCGGCGTGCTCGCCGACCGCACGCTGACCTCGCTCACCGCCGAATCCCTCGCCGAGGTGCTGCGGCCCAAGGTGGACGCCGCCGCGCACCTGCACGAGCTGACCGCCGGCCTGGACCTCGGCCTCTTCGTCACGTACTCCTCGGCGGCGGGCGTGGCGGGCAGCCCCGGCCAGGCCAACTACGCCGCCGCCAACGCCTTCCTCGACGCGCTCGCCCACCGACGGCGGGCCGCGGGCCGTCCGGCGCTCTCCCTGGCCTGGGGGCCGTGGGCCGAATCGGGCGGCGGCATGACCGCCGCCCTCGACCGGGCCGACACCGACCGGCTGGCCCGCGCGGGTGTCCGGCCCCTCCCGCAGGCGGACGGCCTCGCCCTCCTCGACGCCGCCCTGCTGACCGGCCGGTCGGTGGCGGTGCCGATGACGCTGGACGGCCCGGCGTTGCGCGCCCAGGCCGAGGCGGGCACCCTGCCGCCCGTGCTGCGCGGGCTGGTCCGGGCGCCCCGCCGCCGCGCCGCACGGACCGGCCCGGCCGGGACCGCCGCCCTCACCGAGCAGCTGGCCGGGCTCGACCGCGAGGAGCGCGCCGCGGCCCTGCTGCGGCTCGTCCTCGACCAGGTCGCGGCGGTTCTGGGGTACGCCGACGCCGCCGCCGTCGAGGCCGCGCGTCCGTTCACCGACCTGGGCTTCGACTCGCTGACCGCCGTCGAGCTGCGTAACCGGCTGGGTGCGGTCACCGGCCTGCGGCTGCCGGCGACCCTGGTGTTCGACCACCCGACGCCGCTCGCCCTGGCCGACCACCTGGACGCCGAGACCGGCACGGACGCCGGCCCGCTGCCGGCGCCGGCCGCCAGCGCCGCGGCGCTCGACGAACCGATCGCGATCGTCGGAATGAGCTGCCGCTACCCCGGCGGCGTACGCTCCCCGGAGCAGCTGTGGGACCTCCTCGTCGCCGGCGGCGACGGCATCACGGACTTCCCCGCCGACCGCGGGTGGGACCTCGAGGAGTTGTACGACCCGTCCGGCACGCGCCGGGGCACCAGCTACGCCCGCGAGGGCGGCTTCCTGGCCGACGCCGGTGACTTCGACGCCGACCTGTTCAAGATCTCGCCGCACGAGGCCCTCGCCATGGACCCGCAGCAGCGGCTGCTGCTGGAGACCTCGTGGGAGGCGATCGAGGACGCCCGGATCGACCCGCTCGCACTCCGGGGCCGCCCGGTCGGCGTGTTCGCCGGCATGATGTACCACAACCACGCCGCCGGGCTGGCCGACGTGCCGGAGACCCTCGACGGCTACCTCGGCGTCGGCACGGCGAGCAGCGTGCTGTCGGGTCGGGTGGCGTACTCGTTCGGTTTCGAGGGGCCGGCGGTGACGGTGGACACGGCGTGTTCGTCGTCGTTGGTGGCGCTGCACCTGGCCGTGCAGGCGCTGCGGTCGGGCGAGTGCGACCTGGCCCTCGCGGGCGGCGTCACCGTCATGGCGACCCCCGAGACGTTCATCGACTTCTCCCGCCAGCGGGGCATGTCCCCAGACGGCCGGTGCAAGTCGTTCTCGGAGGCTGCGGACGGCACCGGCTGGTCCGAGGGCGTGGGCGTGCTGCTGGTGCAGCGGTTGTCGGACGCGCGGCGGGACGGTCGGCGGGTCCTGGCGGTGGTGCGCGGCAGCGCGGTGAACCAGGACGGCGCGTCGAACGGGTTGACGGCGCCGAACGGTCCGTCGCAGCAGCGGGTGATCCGCCAGGCCCTCGCGAACGCCCGGCTGGGCGTCGGGGACGTCGACGTCGTCGAGGCGCACGGCACGGGCACGACGCTCGGCGACCCGATCGAGGCACAGGCGCTGCTCGCCACGTACGGGCAGGACCGGGACGATCACGACGCATTGCTGCTGGGATCGGTGAAGTCGAACATCGGTCACACGCAGGCGGCTGCCGGGGTGGCCGGCGTGATCAAGGTGATCTTGGCGATGCGGGCCGGGGTGGTGCCGGCGTCGTTGCACGTGGGCGAGCCGTCGTCGCATGTGGACTGGTCGTCGGGTGCGGTCGAGTTGGTGACGCGGGCGCGGGAGTGGCCCGTGGTGGGGCGTCCGCGTCGGGCGGGGGTGTCGTCGTTCGGCATCTCCGGCACGAACGCGCACGTGATCATCGAGCAGGGGGAGCCGGAGTCTGCTCCGGCGCCCGTCGCGCCGGTCGGGGTGCCGGTGCCGTGGGTGGTGTCGGCGCGGTCGGAGCGTGGTCTGTCGGGTCAGGCGGCGCGGTTGGCGGCGTTCGCGCGGTCCCGCACGGACGTCGCGGTGTCGGACGTGGCGTGGTCGTTGGCGACGTCGCGGGCGGCGTTGGAGTACCGGGCGGTGGTGTGGGGCTCGGACGCCGACGAGCTGGTCGCGGGCCTGTCGGCTGTCGCGGAGGGCCGGCCGGCGGTGTCGGGTGTGGTGTCGGCGGGTCGTCGGGCGGTGTTGTTCACGGGTCAAGGTTCGCAGCGCGCCGGCATGGGCCGGGAACTGTCGCAGACGTTCCCGGTCTTCGCCTCGGCTTTCGACGAGGTGTGTGCGCATCTCGATCCGTTGTTGCCGCGTTCCCTGCGTGAGGTGGTGTTCGCCGAGGCGGGTACCCCCGATGCCGGCTTGTTGGATCAGACGGTGTTCGCGCAGGCGGGTTTGTTCGCGGTCGAGGTGGCGTTGTGGGAGTTGCTCGCCTCGTGGGGTGTGCGGGCGGATTTCCTGGCGGGTCATTCGATCGGTGAGGTGACGGCTGCGTACGTGGCGGGGATGCTGTCCCTGTCGGACGCGTGTGTGTTGGTGTCAGCGCGGGGCAGGCTGATGCAGGCGTTGCCGGCCGGTGGCGTAATGGCGGCGGTCGGTGCGTCCGAGGCTGCGGTGCGGGAGGTCATCGAGGCGTCGGGTGTGGCGGTGGACGTCGCGGCGGTGAATGGTCCGGCGTCGGTGGTGGTGTCGGGTGCCGCCGACGAGGTGGCCTCGGTGGTGGCGACCTCTCGTGAGCGGGGGTGGCGGACGAAGGAGTTGTCGGTCAGTCACGCGTTCCATTCGCGGTTGATGGATCCGATGTTGGGCGAGTTCGCGTCGGTGGTGGCGGGGTTGGGCTGGCAGCCGCCGAGGATCCCGATCGTGTCGAACGTGACCGGCGCGGTCGCGGAGGTCGGGGAGGTCACCAACCCGGACTACTGGGTGCGGCACGTACGGCAGGCGGTGCGGTTCGCCGACGGTCTGGCGGCGCTGCGGGAGCAGGGGGTCGACACGTTCCTGGAAGTCGGCCCGGACGCGACGTTGACGGTGATGGTGGCGGAGATCGTCGGCGACGGTGGCGTGCGGCGGATCCCGACGTCGCGGCGGGACCAGGCGGAGGTCGACGCGCTGACCTCGGCCGTCGGGCAGCTCTGGGTCGCGGGTGTCCCGGTCGACTGGGCGGCGTACCACGGCCAGACCGGCGTTCGGCCGCGCGTGGTCGACCTGCCCACGTACGCCTTCGACCATCGACGTTACTGGATCAATGCGGCGACGCGGTCCTACCGGCCCCCGGTCGCCGGGCGTACCGCGGCCGACGAGGACTTCTGGCGGGCCATCGAGGCGGAGGACGTGGCGAGCCTCGCCGAGAGCCTGGCCGTCGACGCCGACGCCCCGCTCGCGGACGTGCTGCCGGCGCTGTCCACCTGGCGGCGCCGCCGGGACGCCGAGGCAACCCTCGACTCGTGGCGCTACCGGGTGGCGTGGCAGCCGCTCGCGGACGAGCCCGCCCGTGCCGAGGCTGCCGAATTCCTACTCGTCGTACCGGCCGACGCGGGTGCGGCCGTGAGGGACTGGGTGGCCGCCCTCGGCGCCGACGGGGCGCGGGTCGTCGAGGTCCACGCCGCCTGCGACCGCAAGCGCATCGCCCACGACCTGGTCGAGGCGTCGGCCGGCCGCGACGGCGACCCGCTGCCCGTGCTCTCCCTCCTCGCGTTCGACGACCGGCCGTACGCCGGGGCTGCTTCCGTTCCGGCCGGTCTCGCCGGCACGGTCGCGCTCGCCCAGGCGCTCGGCGACGCCGGGGTCGCCGCCCGACTCTGGATCGCCACCCACGGCGCCGTCTCCGTCGGCTCCCGCGACCGGCACGTCGACCCCGTGCAGGCGATGACGTGGGGCTTCGGCAGCGTGCTGCGGGCCGAGCACCCGCACCGCTGGGGTGGGCTCGTCGACCTGCCCGAGCAGCCGGACCAGGGTGTCGTGCGCAGGCTCCGTACGCTGATCGGCAGCACCGGCCGGGAGGACGAGGTCGCCCTGCGCCAGGCCGGTGCCCACGTCCGCAGGCTGGTTCGCGCGACGGACCGCGACGCCGGCCCGCGCCGTTCCCGGACGCCGCGCGGCACGGTGCTGGTCACCGGCGGCACCGGCGCCCTCGGCGGTCACGTCGCCCGGGCATTGGCCGGCGACGGCGCCGAACACCTCCTGCTGGTCAGCCGGCGCGGTGCCGAGGCGCCGGGCGCCGCCGCCCTCGCCGACGAACTCACCGGGCTCGGCAGCCGGGTCACCGTGGCGTCCTGCGACGTCGCCGACCGGGCCGCGCTCGCGGCGCTGCTCGACTCGATCCCCGACGAGCTTCCGCTGGCCGCGGTCGTGCACACCGCCGCCGCCCTCGACGACAACGTGGTCGACGCGGTGAGTGTCGACCAACTCGCCACTGCGCTGCGGGCGAAGGTCGACGCCGCGCGCAACCTGGACGAGTTGACCCGGGGCCGCGACCTCTCCGCGTTCGTCCTCTTCTCCTCGCTCGCCGGTCTTCTGGGCGCCGCCGGCCAGGCCACCTACGCCCCCGGCAACGCCTTCCTCGACGCTCTCGCGCAGCGGCGTCGCGCGGAGGGGCTGCCGGGGACCTCGCTAGCCTGGGGCCTGTGGGCCGACGGCGGGGTGAGCGCCGGCGAGTTCGAGCAGCGGCTGAGCCGCACCGGGTTCGGCGCGATGGCACCGGAGACGGCCGTGCGGGCCCTCACCCGGGCGCTGGACCGCGACGAGACGTACGTCGTGGTGGCCGACATCGACTGGGCCCGGGTGGCCGCCGCCGGCGGTCGGCGGCACGCCCCGTTGGTTCGGGACCTGCTGGCCGACGCCGGCCCGGCGGCTGCCGCCGACGCCCCCGCCCCGGCGGCCGACCTGCGCCTTCGCCTGTCCGGAATGTCTGGCACGGAGCAGTTGCACGCGCTCCGCGAGCTCGTCCGTGCCGAGGTCGCCGCCGTGCTGGGCCACGAGTCCGCCGAGCGGGTGGCGCCGGATCGGGCGTTCCAGGACCTGGGCTTCACCTCGCTGGCGGCGATCGAGCTGCGCAACCGGCTCGACGCGGCCACCGGCCTCACGTTGCCGAGCACGCTCGCGTTCGACTACCCGAACTCGACCGTCCTCGCCGGGCACATCCACGCCGAGCTGCTCGGCGGGCAGGCCCTCCCCGTCGCCGCCGCGCCCACCGGCCCCGTCGTGGGCGACGACCCGATCGTCATCGTCGGCATGGGCTGCCGTTTCCCCGCCGGAGCCGAGTCGCCGGAAGGGCTCTGGGGCCTGCTGACGGCCGGCGTCGACGCGATGTCGGACTTCCCGACGAACCGGCACTGGGACCTGGAGTCGCTGGCCGACCCCGGCGCCGAGGGCGACGATCACTCCTACGTCACCCGAGGGGCCTTCCTGGCCGACGCGGGCGGCTTCGACGCGGAGTTCTTCGGTATTTCGCCCCGCGAGGCCCTCGCCATGGACCCGCAGCAGCGGCTGCTGCTGGAGGTCACCTGGGAGGCGTTCGAGGACGCCCGGATCGAACCCCTCGCGTTGCGCGGCAGCCGCGTCGGGGTGTTCGCCGGCACCAACGGACAGGACTACGAGACCGTCGTGCGTCAGGCCGGCGAGTCCCTTGCGGGGTTCGGTGCGACCGGCGCCTCGGCGAGCGTGCTGTCGGGTCGGGTGGCGTACTCGTTCGGTTTCGAGGGGCCGGCGGTGACGGTGGACACGGCGTGTTCGTCGTCGTTGGTGGCGCTGCACCTGGCTGTGCAGGCGCTGCGGTCGGGCGAGTGCGACCTGGCCCTCGCGGGCGGGGTGACGGTGATGGCGACTCCGGGAGCCTTCATCGAGTTCTCCCGCCAGGGCGGGCTGTCGGCGGACGGCCGCTGCAAGGCGTTCGCCGAATCGGCCGACGGCACCGCGTGGGGCGAGGGCGTGGGCGTCCTGGTCGTGCAGCGGTTGTCGGACGCGCGGCGGGACGGTCGGCGGGTGCTGGCGGTGGTGCGCGGCACGGCGGTGAACCAGGACGGTGCGTCGAACGGGTTGACGGCGCCGAACGGTCCGTCGCAGCAGCGGGTGATCCGGCAGGCCCTGGCGTCGGCGGGGTTGACCACGGCCGACGTGGACGTGGTGGAGGCGCACGGCACCGGTACGACGCTCGGTGACCCGATCGAGGCGCAGGCGCTGCTGGCCACGTACGGGCAGGGCCGGGACGAGCCGCTGCTGCTGGGTTCGGTGAAGTCGAACATCGGCCACACGCAGGCGGCTGCCGGTGTTGCGGGGATCATCAAGATGATCTTGGCGATGCGGGCCGGGGTGGTGCCGGCGTCGTTGCACGTGGATGCGCCGTCGTCGCATGTGGACTGGTCGTCGGGTGCGGTCGAGTTGGTGACGCAGGCGCGGGATTGGCCGGCGGTGGGGCGTCCGCGTCGGGCGGGGGTGTCGTCGTTCGGCATCTCCGGCACCAACGCGCACGTGATCCTCGAGCAGCCGGACGCCGTGTCGGAGCCCGAGCCGGTGTCGACGCCGGTGCAGCCGGCGGATCCGGTCGCGGGGGCGGATTTCGTCTCGGCGTCCGTCGCGCTGGTCGGGTTGCCGGTGCCGTGGGTGGTGTCGGCGCGGTCGGAGCGTGGCCTGGCGGGTCAGGCTGCCCGGTTGGCGTCGTTCGTGCGGGATCGGTCTGGCCTGTCTGTGTCGGATGTGTCGTGGTCGTTGGCTACGTCGCGGGCGGCGTTGGAGCACCGTGCGGTGGTGTGGGGCTCGGACGTGGACGACCTGGTGGCGGGTCTGTCGGCTGTGGCCGAGGGGCGGCCGTCCGTGTCGGGTGTGGTGTCGGCGGGTCGTCGGGCGGTGTTGTTCACGGGTCAGGGTTCGCAGCGGGCCGGTATGGGCCGTGAGTTGTGCGACGTGTTCCCGGTGTTCGCGGCGTCCTTCGACGAGGTGTGTGGGCAACTGGATGACCTGCTGCCGCGCCCTCTGCGTGAGGTGGTTTTCGCCGAGCCGGGCAGCCTCGACGCCGGCCTGTTGGATCAGACGGTGTTCGCGCAGGCGGGGTTGTTCGCGGTTGAGGTGGCGTTGTGGGAGTTGCTGTCGTCGTGGGGTGTGCGGGCGGATTTCCTGGCGGGTCACTCGATCGGTGAGGTGACGGCCGCCTATGTGGCGGGGATGTTGTCGCTGTCGGACGCGTGTGCCCTGGTGGCGGCGCGGGGCAGGTTGATGCAGGCGTTGCCGGCCGGTGGGGTGATGGCGGCGGTCGGCGCGTCGGAGGGCCTCGTCACCGAGCTGATCGAGGCTACGGGTGCGGCCGTGGACGTTGCGGCGGTGAATGGTCCGGCGTCGGTGGTCGTCTCGGGTGCCGCCGCCGAGGTGGCCTCGGTGGTGGCGGTCTGCCGTGAGCGGGGTTGGCGGGTCAAGGAGTTGTCGGTCAGTCACGCGTTCCATTCGCGGTTGATGGACCCGATGCTCGACGAGTTCCGGGCGGTCGTAGCGGGGTTGGACTGGCGGGTGCCGCGCGTGCCCGTGGTGTCGAATGTGACCGGTGCGGTGGCGGATCCGCTGGAGCTGGTGGATCCGGAGTACTGGGTACGGCACGTACGGCAGCCGGTGCGGTTCGCCGACGGTGTGGCGGCGCTGCGGGAGCAGGGCGTCGACACGTTCCTGGAGGTCGGTCCGGACGCGACGTTGACGGCGATGGTGGCGGAGGTCGTCGGCGACGGTGGCGTGCGGCGGATCCCGACGTCGCGGCGGGACCAGGCGGAGGTCGACGCGCTGACCTCGGCCGTCGGGCAGCTCTGGGTCGCGGGTGTCCCGGTCGACTGGGCGGCGTACCACGGCCAGACCGGCGCCCGGCCGCGGGTGGTCGACCTGCCCACGTACGCCTTCGACCACACCTGGTACTGGCCTGAGGTGGCGACCTCGACCCGTCGGGACGTCCACGTCGACGCGCTCGACGGGCGGTTCTGGGCGGCGGTGGAGTCCGGCGACCCCGACCGGATCGGCGGCGAGCTGGGCGTCCGCGCGGACGAGCCGCTCAGCGAGGTACTGCCGAAGCTCGCGCAGTGGCGGCGGTCTGCCCGGCAGCAGTCCGTCGTGGACTCCTGGCGGTACCGGGTCGAGTGGCGGCCGGCCGCCCTGGCGGGGCGTGAGGGCCTGACCGGCACGTGGTTGGTGCTGATCCGCCCCGGCCAGGAGGACCACCCGCTGCTGGCCGGGTTGTCGGCGCGCGGCGCCGAGGTGGTCCCGGTGGTGCTGGACGAGTGGGACCGTGACCGCATCGCGCGCCAGTTGACCGAGGCGCGGGAGAGCCGGGGACCGGTTGCCGGCATGGTTTCGCTCCTGTCGCTGGCCGGTGCGGGCGTGGTCGAGGCTCTGGCGGTGGCGCAGGCGCTGGACGTGGCGGCGGTCGACGCGCGCCTGTGGTGGCTCACGTCGGGCGCGGTCGCCGTGGACGACTCGGAGGCCCTGGGCGACCTCACCGCGGGTGCGGCGGTGTGGGGTTTGGGTCGGGTGGTGGGTTTGGAGTTGCCGTTGCGGTGGGGTGGGTTGGTGGATGTTTCGGGTGTGTGGGATG
>NZ_JBFAAF010000063.1:0-43493 GCF_040639595.1 Micromonospora sp. NPDC023814 | reverse complement strand
ACGCGGCGGCCGTCGTGCGGGCGCTGATCGACGCCGGGGAGCCGGTGGACCTGATCGTCTCCCGGGCCGCCCGGCTGACGGTCCTGGACGAGACCCGTCGGCAGCGGTGCGCTGACCTTCAAGCCGGTCCCGCCGAACACCCTGGACACCTTCGTCGTCCCCAACGGGTACGACCACGCGGTCGTCATCCGCTGGGGCGACCCGGTCGTCCCGGGCGCGCCCGAGTTCGACCTGCACGGCCAGACCGCCGCCGCGCAGGCCAAGCAGTTCGGCTACAACAACGACTTCGTCGGGGTGCTGCCGCTGGACGGGCGCGGGCAGCGGGCGCTGCTCGTGGTCAACCACGAGTACACCAACGAGGACCTGATGTTCCCCGGCTTCACCGGCCAGGACGCGCTGACCGTGGAGCAGCTCCGGGTCGCGATGGCCGCGCACGGCATGTCCGTGGTGGAGCTGGAGCGGGTCGAGGGCACCGGGCAGTGGCGGCCGGTCACCAAGGGCCGGCGGCCGTACAACCGGCGGATCACGGCGCTGGCCACGAAGTTCGAGCTGACCGGGCCGGCCGCCGGTTCGGCCCCCCTGAGGACCGCCGCCGACCCGAAGGGCCGCACGGTCGTCGGCACCCTCAACAACTGCGCCGGCGGGGTGACCCCGTGGGGCACGGTGCTCTCCGGCGAGGAGAACTTCAACCAGTACTTCGTCGGCGGCGACGGCGCGCCGGAGGCGGACAAGCCGAAGCTGGCCCGCTACGGCATCACCACCACCGCCCGTTACCCGAGCGGCAGCCGCAAGTGGGAGCGCGCCGACGAGCGGTTCGACCTGGCCAAGCACCCGAACGAGGCCAACCGGCACGGCTGGATCGTGGAGATCGACCCGTTCGACCCGGAGAGCCGCCCGCGCAAGCACACCGCGCTGGGCCGGTTCAAGCACGAGGGCGCGAACGTCATCGTCGCCGCCAGCGGACACGTGGTCGCGTACATGGGCGACGACGAGCGGTTCGACTACCTCTACAAGTTCGTCTCCGACAAGAAGTTCATGAAGGGCAACTCCTGGGTCGCCCGCAGGCACAACCTGACCCTGCTGGAGTCGGGCACCCTCTACGTCGCCCAGCTGGAGCAGACCAGCGCCGGCGAGATCGACGGTTCCGGCAAGCTCCCCACCGACGGCGCGTTCAACGGCCGGGGCCGCTGGATCAAGCTGGTCAGCGGCAACCGCTCGTACGTCGACGGGATGACCGCCGCCGACGTGCTGACCTTCACCCGGCTCGCCGGCGACAAGGTCGGGGCGACCAAGATGGACCGCCCGGAGGACGTCGAGCCGAGCCTGCTCACCGGCAAGGTGTACGTGGCGCTGACCAACAACACCGACCGGGGCAAGGCCGGCAAGCCGGCCGCCGACGAGGCCAACCCGCGCAACCTGAACAAGCACGGTCAGGTGCTGGAGCTGGTCGAGGACCGTGGCGACAACTCCGCCGAGACGTTCGCCTGGTCGCTGCCGATCGTCTGCGGCGACCCGACCGACCCGTCGACGTACTTCGGCGGGTACGACAAGGCGGCGGTCTCCCCGATCTCCTGCCCGGACAACGTGGCGTTCGACGCCACCGGGAACCTCTGGATCTCCACCGACGGCAACGCGCTGGGCAGCAACGACGGTCTCTTCGCGACCGCCGTCGAGGGGCCGGAGCGGGGCCACCTGAAGCAGTTCCTGACCGTGCCGGTGGGCGCGGAGGCCTGCGGCCCGTTCATCACCGGGGACAACCGCTCGGTCTTCGTGGCCGTGCAGCACCCGGGTGAGATCAGCGGCGCGTCGGTCGAGAAGCCGGCCTCGAACTGGCCGGACGGCGACTACGCCAAGCCCGGCGTGGTGGTGACCTGGCGTCTCGACGGCGGGCCGGTCGGCAGCTGACTCCTCCTCGGGCGGTCCGGCGCCGGACCGCCGCCGAGGGCCCTCTCCCAGCCGGGGTGAGGGCCCTCGGCCGTTACCGGGCACGGCGCGCCCGTCGAGCCGAATCGGCGGAGCCGGGCCGGGAACGGTCGGCGCGGCGGAGCCGGGCCGGGAACGGCCGCTGCGGCGGTGCCCGCCGGCCGGGTCAGCTCTCCGACGCCAGGCCGTCGGCGATGGCCCGGGCGGCGGTGAGCAGCTTCGCCCGGACCACCCGGGCGGAGGTCATCATCTCGCCGGCCGGCAGGGCGCAGGCCAGCACCACCCGGCGCTCCATGTCCTTGTCGGGGCTGACCAGCACCGCGGCGCACGCCACCCCCTGCCGGAACTGCCCCAGCTCCAGCTGCATGCCGCGCCGGTCGCCGGCGGCCAGGTCGGCCTCGAACGCCTCCGTGCTGGTCAGGGTGGCGGAGGTGAACGGGCGCATGCCGTACTCACGCAGGTAGCGGAAGCGCTGCTCGGCGGTCAGCGTGGCGAGCAGGGCCTTGCCCAGGGCGGTCGCGTGCGCCCCCTCGTCGAACCCGGGCACCAGGTCCTCCAGGTAGGGCGAGCGGGGGCCCTCGGCGACGGCCGTAACGGCCACCTGACCGCCCACGAACCGGCCCAGGTAGTGGCTGTAGCCCGTGTCCACGGCGGCCCGGCGCAGGCTCTCCCCGACCGCCGGCGGCCCCCGGAACGCCGTCACCAGCTCGCGGTAACGGTCGGCCACCTCCAGGCCCACGATGTACGTGCCGTCCTCGCGCCGGATCACGTAGCCCTCGTAGGCCAGGGTGCGGACCAGGTGGTAGGTCGTCGCCACGGTCAGCTCACACCGCCGGGCGATCTGCTTGACGGTCAGCCCCTTCGGGGCGCGACCGACCGACTCGAGCACTCGTAGCGCGCGGGACACGCTCCGGATGAGATCCGAAGGTTCCGCCAAGGGGTCGCGCACAACCACCTCCGCCGCCGGGGACTTACACCATATGAAATACAGGCCCGGTGCGAAATGCCTGTTCGGGTGGAGGATGCCAGATCGTGGCGGACAGCGCGTACCCGCACCGGCACGGTGCGTGACCTGAGACGACCTCGCGTAGGTTTGCCGCACCATGACCCGCCCCGCGCTCCACCCCGCCCCGGACGTCGCGCCGCCCCGTCCCGCCCGGGCCGCCGCCGGTGCCGTCGCCGTCACCATCGCCTCCGTCCTGCCGGTCTTCCTGGTCGGCGGGCTCGCCGTGCAGTTGGGCGACGACCTCGGCTTCTCCCCCGCCGGGCTGGGCCTGGCGGTCTCCGTCTACTTCGGGGTCGGGGCACTGGCGTCGGTGCCCTCCGGGAGGCTCGTCGACCGGTACGGGCCGGCGGTGGTGGCCCGCTGCGCCATCCTGCTCTCCGCCGGGGCGATGCTCGCCGTCGCCACCCTCGCCCGGTCGTACGCCGTGCTGGTGGGGCTGCTGGCGCTCAGTGCCGCCGCCAACGCCCTCGGCCAGCTCGCCAGCAACGCCGCGCTGGCCCGGCACGTGCCGGCGCGGCGGCAGGGGCTGTCGTTCGGGGTGAAGCAGGCCGCCATCCCCGTCTCCACCCTGCTGGCCGGCGCGGCGGTACCGACGGTCGCGCTGACCGCCGGCTGGCGGTGGGCGTTCGTGGTGGCCGCCGGGGCGGCCCTGGCGGCGCTGCCCGCCGTGCCCGCGCGGGAGCCGCGCCCGGGCCGGACGGCCGCGCCCGCCCGCGCCGGCCGCGCCACGGCGGCCCTGCTGGTGGTCGGGGCCGCCGCGATGCTCGCCGCGGCGGCCGCGAACGCGCTGGGCACCTTCGTGGTGGACTCCGCCGTCGACCGGGGGCTCACCCCCGGCCTGGCCGGGCTGACGCTGACCCTCGGCAGCGCGGTCTGCGTCACCGCGCGGGTCTGCGCGGGCTGGCTGGCGGACCGCCGCCCCGCCGGGCACGTGGCCGTCATCGCCGGCATGCTCGTGGTCGGTGCCGCCGGGCTGGGCCTGCTCGCCGTCGCCGGCCCGGCGCCGCTGGTCCTCGGCGTGGTGCTCGGCTTCGGCCTGGGCTGGGCGTGGCCGGGGCTGATGACGTTCGCGGTGGTCCGGCTGCACCCGCAGGCCCCGGCCGCCGCCACCTCGATCACCCAGACCGGGGTGTACGCGGGCGGCTGCCTCGGCCCGCTGGGCCTCGGCGGGGTTGCCGCCCACGCCGGCTACCCCGCGATGTGGCTCACCGCCGGGGCGGCCATGCTGGCCGCCGCCGCCCTGATGCTCACCGGCAGCCGGCTGCTCACCCGCCACTGAGCGGGCCGGGCCGATCCTGTCGGTGCCGACGGCTAGTTGTCGATCATGAATTCGTGGCACCACGCGCAGTCGGCGGCGCGCAAGTGGGGCGGCACCCCGGAGGACTACCTGCCGATCGAGGAGTTCATCGACTCCTCCAAACAGATCATCGGGGACGTCCGGCACCGCGCGATGTACCACCACACCGCCGGCATCTACCTCTGCCAGCGGATCTTCGGCGACACCCTGCAGGTCGGCCGCAAGCGCGTCCCGGTCCGCCTGATCGCCGAACGGCACGTGCTGGAGGACCTGGGCTGGCTGCCCAGCCCCGCCGACTACCTCGACGGGATGCCGATCCGTCCCTGGATGTCCGGCGCCCAGCGCAAGGACCTGCCCCTCTCCACCCTGCTCGGAGGCGACCAGTGAGTCACGTCAGTTTTCTCGGCATCCCGGTCGAGGGTGAGATCACCCAGGGCCACCGGGTCCCGCAGCGGCCCCTGGAGGAGCTGCGACCGCTCCTGCGCGCCCTGCTCGACGACGAGGCCGTCACGGAGTTCGGCTGGCGGCAGTACACGCCCTACTTCAACGACGGCGAGCCGTGCGTCTTCGGCGTACAGGACGTGTGGGTACGCACCACCGCCGACGGGCCGCAGGCCGACCCGGACGACCTCTGCGTAGGCGAATACGCCGACCGGCATCCGACCCTGGGCGGTTGGGCCTCCTCGAGACGGGAGACGTACCGAGGGCACGACGAGGCCCGCTACCTGCGGGCGGACGCCTTCGCCGAGGCTCTCGAGCAGGGCGGCTTCGACGACGTGCTCCTGGAGACGTTCGGCGACCACGCCGACGTGATCGTCCGTCGAGCGGGAATCCAGGTCCAGTACTACGAGCACGACTGACCGGCCGCACCGGGCCGCCCCGGCTCCGGGGCGGCCGGGACGGGCGTCAGCTCGTGCGGTCGGCGATGTAGTCGCAGAGGGATTCCAGGGCGCGGCGGGCCGGGCCCTCCGGGAGCGGCGCGAGCTGCTCCCGGGCCTCCTCGGCGTAGCTGCGGACCGTCTCCCGGGCCCGCTTGAGCGCCGGGCTCTCGCGGAGCAGGCCGAGCGCCTCGGCGTGCAGGTCGTCGTCGGTCAGCGGGCCGGTGGCCAGGATCTCCCGCAGCCGCACCGAGGCGGCGTCGGCGTCGTCCGAGGCGAGCGCGTAGAGCACCGGCAGGGTCGGCACGCCCTCACGCAGGTCGGTGCCGGGCGTCTTGCCCGACTCCACCGACTCCGACGCGATGTCGAGCAGGTCGTCGGAGAGCTGGAAGGCCACCCCGATGGTCTCGCCGTAGCCGGCCAGCGCCTCGATGTGTTCCGGGGCGGCGCCGCCGAACATGCCGCCGAAGCGGGCCGAGGTGGCGATCAGCGAGCCGGTCTTCCCCGCGATCACGTCCAGGTAGTGGGCCACCGGGTCGTCGCCGGGGCGGGGGCCGACGGTCTCGGCGATCTGGCCGTGCACCAGCCGGGCGAAGGTGCGCGCCTGGAGGCGTACGGCGTCGATGCCCAGGTCGGCCGCGATGTCGGCGGCGCGGGCGAAGAGGTAGTCGCCGACGAGGATGGCGACCGAGTTGGTCCACCGGGAGTTGGCGCTGGGCGCCCCCCGGCGCACGGCGGCCTCGTCCATCACGTCGTCGTGGTAGAGCGTCGCCAGGTGGGTGAGCTCCATCACCACCGCGGCCGGCACGACCTGGGCGCTGGTCGGGTCGCCGAACTGCGCGCCCAACGCCACCAGCAGCGGGCGGAACCGCTTGCCGCCGGCCTCCACGAGATGCCGGGCGGCCTCGGTGACGAACGGGTCGGCACTGGCCACACTGGCCCGCAACTCGACCTCGACGCCCTCCAGCAGGCCCAGCACGGACGCCTCGACGCGGGGATCGGCGAGATAGAGGCCGAGCGCGCCGAACTGACTCGTGCTCACCCTGGTCCGACGGCCGCCGGACCCGATGGCACTTGAACGCTCGCCAGCCGGATTCACCACGCCTTCAACCATGCCACACCCCTCCGACCTGCCCGGGACGGGGGATACGGCGCGGGGGCCGGCACGCCGTGGCGTACCGGCCCCCGCGGGCCCGAGCGTCGGTCATCTGACAAATTCGGCGGCGCCGGTGGCCAGGTCGAGCAGCGGCGCCGGGGCGACGCCGAGGACCAGGGTGGCGATCACGCCGATCATCAGCGCGGCCGAGGTCAGCCCGCCCGGCACGGCGACGGTCGGCGTCGACTCGCCCGGCTCGGAGAGCCACATCATCACCACGACCCGCAGGTACGGGAAGGCCAGCACCATGCTGGTCAGCACGCCGGCGATCACCAGCCACGCCTGCCCGCCGTCGAGCGCCGGCCCGAAGACCGCGAACTTGCTCGTGAAGCCGCTGGTCAGCGGGATACCGGCGAAGGCGAGCAGGATGAAGGTGAAGACGCCGGCGTAGAACGGCGAACGCCGACCCAGCCCGGCCCAGCGGGACAGGTGGGTGGCCTCCCCGTCGGCGTCGCGCACCAGGGTCACCACGGCGAACGCGGCGAGCACCGAGAAGCCGTACGCGACCAGGTAGAACATCGTCCCGGAGACCCCGTCGGCGCTCGGCGCCAGCACGCCCACCAGCAGGTAGCCGGCGTTGGCGATCGAGGAGTACGCCAGCAGCCGCTTGATGTCGGTCTGGGTGACCGCCAGCACCGCGCCGATGAGCATGGTCAGCACCGCCACCGCGCCAAGGACCGGGGTGAAGTGCCACCGCGCCCCGTCGAAGGCGACGTGGAACACCCGCAGCAGGGCGCCGAACGCGGCGACCTTGGTGCAGGCGGCCATGAAGCCGGTGATGGGGGTCGGCGCGCCCTGGTAGACGTCCGGCGTCCAGACGTGGAACGGGGCGGCCGCGGCCTTGAAGAGCAGACCGATGGCGAGCAGCGCCATGCCGGCGAAGAGCAGCACCGGGCTGGCCGGGGAGTCCGCCACGGCCGCGTGGACGGTGGCGAAGTCGACGCCCGCCTGCCGGCCCGGGACGCCCGCGGTGAAGCCGTACACCAGGGCCACGCCGAACAGGAAGAAGGCCGAGGCGTACGCGCCGAGCATGAAGTACTTCAGCGCGGCCTCCTGGCTCAACAGCCGCCGGCGGCGGGCCAGCGCGCAGAGCAGGTACAGCGGCAGCGAGAAGACCTCGAGCGCGATGAACATGGTCAGCAGGTCGTTCGCCGCCACGAAGATCAGCATGCCGCCGATCGCGAACGTGGTCAGCGGGTACACCTCGGTGAGGCCGTTCTTGCCCTCGGCCTGCCGCCGGTCGTCGGCCGACTCGGCGGTGACCGCGGCCTGGGCGACGAACGCCCCGCCCCGCTCCACCGAGCGCTCGCCGATGAGCAGCAGCGCCATCGCGGCGAGGACCAGGATCGCGCCCTGGAGGAAGAGCGTCGGCCCGTCGACCGCGATCGCCCCGCCGATGGTGATCGACCGCTCGTCCGCCGCCAGCACCACCATGGTCAGCGCGGCAAGCACCGCCAGCAGGGCCAACGAGAGCTGCACCACGTGCCGGAGCCGGCGGGGCACGAACGCCTCGACCAGCACGCCGAGCAGCGCGGCACCCAGCATGATCAGGGTCGGCGCGAGCGCCGCGTAGTCGATCGACGGCAGTTTCAGCTCATTCACTTTGCCGCCTCCTGGACGGTGCCGCCCGAGGTCGGGGCGGGGTCGGTCCTGCCGATGTCCTGCATGGTCGCCTGCACGGCCGGGTTGATCACGTCGGTCACCGGCTTCGGGTAGAAGCCGAGCAGCACGATCAGCACGATCAGCGGGGCGACCACGAACTTCTCGCGCAGGTTGAGGTCCCGCCGCATGCCGTCGACCTCGGTCAGCGCCGGATTGAGCGTGCCCTGCGTGGTGCGCTGCACCATCCACAGCACGTACGCGGCGGCCAGGATGATGCCGAGCGTCGCGATCACCGCGACCGGCTTGTTCACCGTGAACGTGCCGATCAGCACCAGGAACTCGGAGACGAACGGCGCGGTGCCGGGCAGCGCGAGCGAGGCCAGACCGGCGAAGAAGAGCACCCCGGCCAGGATCGGCACCAGCTTGCCGGCGCCGCCGAAGTCGCTGATCAGCGCCGAGCCGCGCCGGGCGATGAGCATGCCCACCACCAGGAAGAGCAGGCCGGTGGCGAGCCCGTGGTTGACCATGTAGAGCACCGCGCCGGTGCCCGCCTGGGTGGTGAAGGCGAAGATGCCCACCCCGATGAAGCCGAAGTGCGCGATCGACGTGTACGACACCAGCCGCTTGAGGTCGTTCTGGCCCACCGCCAGCAGCGCGGCGTAGATGATGCCGATCAGGCCCAGCGCCAGCGCCCACGGGGCGAACCACTTGGCCGCGTCCGGGAACAGCGGCAGGCAGTAGCGCAGGATGCCGAACGTGCCGACCTTGTCCAGCACGCCGACGAGCAGCGCCGCCGCGCCGGCCGGAGCCGCGCCACCGGCGTCCGGCAGCCAGGTGTGGAACGGGAAGAACGGCGCCTTGATCGCGAACGCGAGGAAGAAGCCGAGGAACAGCCAGCGCTCCGTGCCGGTGGAGATGTCCACCTGGGACAGCGCCTGCCAGTCGAAGGTCTTCCCGCCGACCACCCAGAGGCCGATCACCGCGGCGAGCATGAACAGGCCGCCGACGAGCGAGTAGAGGAAGAACTTCACCGCCGCGTACTGCCGCTGGTGGCCGCCGTAGCTGCCGATGAGGAAGTACATCGGCACCAGCATGACCTCGAAGAACACGTAGAACAGGAAGACGTCGGCGGCGGCGAAGACGCCGATCATCGTGCACTCGAGGACGAGCAGCAGCGCGAAGTAGACCGGCACCGACCGCTTCGACGACTCGGCGTCGTGCCAGGACGCCAGGATCACCAGCGGCACCAGCACCGCGATCAGCATCAGCATGACCAGCGCGATGCCGTCGGCGGCGAAGGTGAAGCTGACGCCCCAGTTCGGGATCCACGGGTACGACTCGCGGAACTGGAAACGGTCACCACCGACCTGGAAGGTCACCCACATGACCACCGACAGCGCCAGCACCAGCAGCGACCAGCCGAGCGCCACCTGCTTGGCCAGTTCCGGCCGGCTGCGCGGCAGGAAGGCCACCACCAGGGCACCGACCAGCGGCGCCACGGTGAGCACCGAGAGGAACGGGAAGTCGGACATTATGCGGCCTTACCTCCGTCGTCACTGCGCGGTCCGCCGACGACGGCCGCCTGGAAGAGGTCGATCACGCCAGCCACCCCGCCTCGACGGCCAGGAACGCCGCCACCACCAGCAGCGCGCCGGTCAGGATCGAGGTGGCGTACGACCGGACGAAGCCCGTCTGGAGCCGCCGGAGCCGGCCCGAGCCGCCACCGATCCCCGCCGCGAGGCCGTTGACCAGCCCGTCGACGCCCCGGTTGTCGAGGTAGACCAGCGCCCGGGTGAGGAAGATGCCCGGCTTCTCGAAGACCGCCTCGTTGAACGCGTCGGTGTAGAGGTTGCGCCGGGCTGCGGTGACCAGCACCCCGGCCGGCTGCGGCGCGGTGGCCGTGCCGCCCCGGAACAGGAACCAGGCCAGCCCGGCACCGAGCACGGTCACCAGGATCGACAGGATCGTGACCACGGCGTGCGAGAGCACCGGGTGGTGCTCGGCCTCCTGGCCGCCCAGCCCGGCGGTGGCGGTCAGCCAGTCCGGCACCGAGGTGGAGAGCAGGTAGCCGGCCCCGACGGAGCCGATCGCCAGCAGGACCAGCGGGACGGTCATCAGCTTCGGCGACTCGTGCGGGTGCTCGATGTCCTCCGTCCAGCGCTTCGGGCCGTGGAAGGTGAGCACGAAGAGCCGGGTCATGTAGAACGCGGTCAGCCCGGCGCCGAGCAGGGCCGCGCCGCCGAAGAGCCAGGCGGTCCAGTCCTCCCGCTCGAACGCGGCCACGATGATCGGCTCCTTGGAGAAGTAGCCGGACAGCGGCGGGATGCCGATGATGGCGAGCCAGCCCATCATGAACGTGATCCAGGTGACCTTCATGTGCTTCGACAGCCCGCCGAAGCGGCGGATGTCCACCTGGTCGTTCATGCCGTGCATGACCGAACCGGCGCCGAGGAACATGTTGGCCTTGAAGAAGCCGTGCGCCAGCAGGTGGATGATGGCCAGCGCGTACGCGCCCCCACCGAGGCCGACACCGACGAACATGTAGCCGATCTGGCTCACCGTCGACCAGGCCAGCACCCGCTTGATGTCGTCCTTGGCCGCGCCGATGACACAGCCGATCAGCAGGGTCAGCGCCCCGACGCTCACCACCACGAGCTGGAGGGTGGAGTTGGCCGAGAAGATCGGGTTGGAGCGGGCGATCAGGTAGACGCCCGCCGTGACCATGGTGGCGGCGTGGATGAGCGCCGACACCGGGGTCGGACCCTCCATCGCGTCCGGCAGCCATGCCTGGAGCGGGAACTGGCCGGACTTGCCGGTCGCGCCGAGCAGCAGCAGCAGGCCGAGCACCAGCACCGTGGTCGCGGTCAGCGAGCCGACGCCGTTGAAGACCTCGTCGTACTGGGTGGTGCCGAGGGTGGCGAACATGATGAAGATGCCGATCGCCAGGCCGGCGTCGCCGACCCGGTTCATCAGGAACGCCTTCTTGCCGGCCGTGGCGGCGCTCGGCCGCTCGTACCAGAAGGAGATCAGCAGGTACGACGCCAGACCGACGCCCTCCCAGCCGAAGTAGAGCATCACGTAGTTGTTGCCGAGCACCAGCAGGAGCATGGCGGCGACGAACAGGTTGAAGTACCCGAAGAACCGCCGGCGCCCCGCGTCGTGCGCCATGTACTCGACCGCGTAGAGGTGGATCAGGAAACCCACCCCGGTGATCAGCAGCACGAAGACGGCGGCCAGCGGGTCGAAGAGCAGGCCGAAGTCCACCCGCAGGTCGCCGACCGTGATGAAGTCCCACAGGCTCAGCTCGACCGACTTGTTCTCCAGGCCACGCAGCTGGAAGAAGTAGGTCAGGCCCAACACGAACGCGGCGCCGATGGCGGCCACCCCGAGCCAGTGCCCCCAGCGGTCCGCCCGCCGGCCGAGCAGCAGCAGGATCGCCGCGCTGACCAGCGGGATCGCCACCAGCAGCCAGACGCTGCCCAGCAGCCCGTCCGCCGTCGCGTAGGCGACGGTGCCCACCGGCTCAGCCGGGGCGTTCGTCAGAATCGTTCCCACCGCAGGACCCCTCAGTACTTCAGCAGGTTGGCGTCGTCGACGCTCGCGGAGCGCCGGGTCCGGAAGATCGCCATGATGATGGCGAGCCCGACCACGACCTCGGCCGCCGCCACCACCATCACGAAGAACGCCATGATCTGGCCGTTGAGGTCACCGTTGATCCGGCTGAAGGTGACCAGCGTCAGGTTGGCCGCGTTGAGCATCAGCTCGATGCACATGAACAGCACGATCGCGTTGCGCCGGATCAGCACACCGGCCGCGCCGATGGTGAACAGCACCGCGGCCAGCACCAGGTAGTAGTCGGGCGTCATTTCTCGGTCCCCTTCAGCGAGGTCTCCCGGTCGGTGAGCTCGCGCACCGGCAGGATGTCGGGGGTGCTCACCTCGGTCAGCCGGCCGTCGGGCAGGCGGGCCGGGGTGGCCACCGAGGACGAGGTCGCGTAGACGCCCGGGCCGGGCTTCGGGCCCGGGTAGTTGCCAGGCCGGAAGCGCGCCCGCATGGTCGTCGGCTGGTCCAGCTTGTCCTGCTTGCGCCGCTCGATGTGCGCCAGCACCATCGCGCCGACCGCGGCGGTGATGAGCAGCGCCGAGGTGAGCTCGAACGCGAAGACGTACTTGGTGAACAGCAGCCGGGCGATGCCCTGCACGTTGCCCTCGGCGTTGGCCTGCTCCAGGCCGACGGCCGTGGTGCCCTCCAGCGCGCGCCAGAGCCCGCCGCCGACGAGGCCGGCGAAGCCGAGCCCGAGCACCACCGCCGCGACCCGCTGGCCGCGGAGCGTCTCGATCAGCGAGTCCGAGGCGTCCCGGCCCACCAGCATCAGCACGAACAGGAAGAGCATCATGATCGCGCCGGTGTAGACGATGATCTGCACCATGCCGATGAACGGCCCGGCCTGGAGCACGTAGAACACGCCCAGGCAGAGCATGGTCAGCACCAGCCAGAGCGCCGAGTGCACGGCGTTGCGCGCCGCGACCATGCCGATCGCGCCGATCAGCGCCAGCGGGGCCAGGATCCAGAACGTGACCTGCTCCCCACCGGAGACCCCGCCCGCCGCGGCGAGCACCGTCTGCGTGGTCATGCTCCGTCCCCCTTGCCGGCCGCGGCCCGCCGGGCGTGCTGCTCGGCGCCGGGGAAGGTCACGCCGGGGTGCTCCTCCACCTGGTACCGGCCCGGGTTGTTGGCCGAGTGCTCCGCGCCGGCCGAGGTGCCCGGGTTGGTCAGCGCGCCGACGTAGTAGTCCTTCTCGCTGTCGCCCAGCCGCATCGGGTGCGGCGGCTGCTCCATGCCCGGCAGCAGCGGCGCGAGCAGCTGCTCCTTCGTGAAGATCAGGTCCTGCCGGCTGTCCCGGGCCAGCTCGTACTCGTTGCTCATCGTCAGCGAACGGGTCGGGCAGGCCTCGATGCAGAGCCCGCAGAAGATGCACCGGGCGTAGTTGATCTGGTAGACGCTGGCGTACCGCTCACCCGGCGAGAAGCGCTGCTCGTCGGTGTTGTCGCCACCCTCGACGTAGATCGCGTCCGCCGGGCAGGCCCAGGCGCACAGCTCGCACCCGATGCACTTCTCCAGCCCGTCCGGGTGCCGGTTCAGGATGTGCCGTCCGTGGTAGCGCGGCGCCGAGACCGGCGGCTTGAACGGGTAGTCGGTGGTGACGACCTTCTTGAACATGTGCGAGAAGGTGACACCGAAGCCCTTGAACGTTCCGGTGATCGCGCCCACGTCACACCTCCCTGGAGTCCGAGCCGGCGGCGATGTTGGCCGGCTCCCGCTCGGCGACCACGCGCCTGGTGCGCGGGCTCGGTGGTACCTGCAGGTCCATCGGGGGCAGCGGGAAGCTCCCGTGCGGCCGGTTGTCGACCTGTTCCTGGACGGTGGGCTTCGGCTCCGGCTTCCGGCTCGGCCACAGCAGCGTGGCGAGCAGCAGGATGCCGGCGGGGATGCCGACCGCGATCAGCTTGCTGCGCGAGTCCCAGTCCTCGATCGAGCGCAGGCCGGCCAGGACCAGGATCCAGACCAGGTTGATCGGGAGCAGCACCTTCCAGCCGAAGCGCATGAACTGGTCGTAGCGCAGCCGGGGCAGCGTGCCCCGCAGCCAGACGAAGACGAAGACCAGCAGGACGACCTTGGCGAAGAACCAGAGCATCGGCCACCAGCCGGAGTTGGCGCCGGCCCAGATGGTGGTGATCGGCGCCGGGGCCCGCCAGCCGCCCAGGAAGAGCGTCGTGGTGACCGCGGACATGGTGACCATCGAGACGTACTCGCTGAGCATGAAGAGCGCGAACTTCAGCGAGCTGTATTCCGTCATGAAGCCCGCGACCAGCTCGGACTCCGCCTCGGGCAGGTCGAACGGCGCGCGGTTGGTCTCGCCGACCGTGGCGATGAAGAAGATGACGAAGCTGGGCAGCAGCAGGATCGCGTACCAGCCGGGGGCCGGGACCTCGACGCCCGCGATGCTCAGCCGGGTGCCGTCCGCCTGGGCGGCGACGATCCCGCTGGTGGACATCGTGCCGGCGGTCATGAACACCGCCACGATGCTCAGGCCCATCGCGACCTCGTACGAGATCATCTGGGCGGTGGAGCGCAGGCCGCCGAGCAGCGGGTAGGTCGAGCCGGAGGCCCAGCCGCCGAGCACGATGCCGTAGATGCCCATCGACGAGCAGACCAGTAGCACCAGCACCGCCACCGGCACGTCGGTGACCTGCAGCGGCGTCGAGTGGCCGAAGATGCTCACCATCGGGCCGAACGGCACCACCGACAGCGCGGTGACCGCGCAGATCACCGAGATGGTCGGGGCGAAGAAGTAGACGACCTTGTCGGCCGCCTTCGGCAGGATGTCCTCCTTGAAGGCCATCTTCAGGCCGTCGGCGAGGGTCTGCAGCAGGCCGAACGGGCCGACCTGGTTGGGGCCGGGCCGCACGGCCATGCGGCCCACGACCCGTCGCTCGAACCAGACGCCGAGCAGGGTGGCGAGCAGACCGAAGGCGAAGGCGAAGACGATCTTGCCGAGGACCAGCCACCAGGGGTCCCGGCCGAAGTCGGCCAGCGTCGGATCCTGGGCCAGGTAGACCGCGTTCACTGGATTGCACCCCCTGCGTTGAGGAGCGGGCCCGGACGGCCGGCCGCGTCCGCGGCGACCCCGCCGGCCTCCGGCGTCGCCCCGGTCGGGGCGGGAACGGAGATCCGGACGACCGCGCCGGACGTCGCGCCGAGACTGCGCCGCACGGTCGAGCCGGGCGAGTTGGTCGGCAGCCAGACGACGCCGTCCGGCATCTCGGTGATCGCCGCCGGCAGGGTCAGCGCCCCCCGGTCGGTGCCCACCGTCACCGGGTCGCCGTCGGCGACGCCGAGCGCCTCCGCGGTGCCCTTGCCCAGCCGGACCACCGGCGGGCGGGCGGTGCCCGCGAGGTGCTCGTCGCCGTCGGTGAGGCTGCCCAGGTCGACCAGCTGGTGCCAGGTCGCGAGCACGGCCTCGCCGGCGCCCGGCTGCGGCACCGCGGCCGGCTCCACCGCCGGGGCGCCGGGCCGGTCGGTGCGGGTGCGCGGCAGCGCGCCCAGCTCGCGGCGGACGCTGAGCACGTCCCCGGTGCCGAGCTGCACGTCGAGCTGCGCGGCGAGCGCGTCCAGCACCCGGCCGTCGGTCATCGCGGCGGTCCGCAGCACCGCCTCGAAGGTGCGCAGCCGGCCCTCCCAGTCCAGGAAGCTGCCGGCCTTCTCGGCCACCGGGGCCACCGGGAGGACCACGTCGGCCCGGCGGGCCACCGCGCTCATCCGCTGCTCCAGGCTGACCAGGAACGGCACCGCGTCGAGGGCCGCCTCGGCCAGCCGCGGGTCGGCCAGGTCGGCCGGGTCGACCCCGGCCACCACCAGCGCGCCGAGCTGGCCGCCGGCGGCGGCGGCGAGGATGCCGTCGGTGTCCCGACCGGCCTGGCTCGGGATCACCCCGGCCGCGATGTCCCACGCCTCGCCCAGCTCGGCCCGGGCGGCAGGCTCGGTGACCAGGCGACCGCCGGGGAGCAGGTTGGGCAGGCAGCCCGTGTCGACCGCGCCGCGGTCACCCGCGCGCCGCGGCACCCAGGCCAGCTTCGCGCCGGTGCGCCGGGCGACGTCGGCCGCCGCGGAGAGGCCGCCCGGCACGCTCGCCAGCCGCTCGCCGACGATCAGGATCGCGCCCTCGGCGCTCAGCGCCTCGGCGACCGTGGCGTGCTCGGCGAGCACGGTCGCCTCCTCGCCCGGCACCACCCGGGCCAGCTTGGCGCCGAGCTTCTCCAGGCCGCGGGTGGCGAACGGCGCGATCGCGTACACCGTCAGCTTCTTCTTGAGGTGCGCCTTACGCAGCCGCAGGAAGAGGATCGGGCACTCCTCCTCCGGCTCCAACCCGACCAGCACCACGGCCGGCGCGTTCTCCACGTCGGCGTACGTGACGTCCGTGACCCCGGCGACCGAGCTGGCCAGGAAGTCGGTCTCCTCGCGGGAGACCGGCCGGGCCCGGAAGTCGATGTCGTTGGTGTTCAGCGCGACCCGGGCGAACTTCGCGTACGCGTAGGCGTCCTCGACGGTCAGCCGGCCACCGGTCAGCACCGCCGTGCCCCGGCCGTCCCGCGCCGCGCGCAGCCCCTCGGCGGCGACGGCCAGCGCCTCGCTCCACGACGCCTCGCGCAACTCGCCGGTGCGCTCGTCGCGGACCAGCGGGGTGGTGAGCCGGTCGAAGGCGCGGGTGTACTGGAAGCCCCACCGCCCCTTGTCGCAGTTCCACTCCTCGTTGACCTGCGGGTCGTCGCCGGCCAGCCGGCGCAGCACCTTGCCCCGCCGCCAGTCGGTGCGCTGGGCGCAGCCGGCCGAGCAGTGCTCGCACACGCTCGGCGTCGAGACCAGGTCGAACGGCCGGGCCCGGAACCGGTACTGCGTGCCGGTCAGCGCGCCGACCGGGCAGATCTGCACCGTGTTCCCGGAGAAGTACGAGTTGAAGGGCACGTCACCGGAGTCGCCCTCCTCGCCGTACTCCTCGTCCCGGTAGATGTTGATCTCCTCGGCGGACGACCGGCCCATCAGGTCGATGAACTTGTCGCCGGCGATCTCCTCCGAGAACCGGGTGCAGCGCTGGCAGAGCACGCAGCGCTCGCGGTCGAGCAGCACCTGGGTGCTGATCGGCAGCGGCTTCGGGTACTCCCGCTTGTGCTCGTGGAACCGCGAGTCGGCGCGACCGGTCGACATCGCCTGGTTCTGCAGCGGGCACTCGCCGCCCTTGTCGCACATGGGGCAGTCGAGCGGGTGGTTGAGCAGCAGCAGCTCCATGACCCCCTCCTGCGCCTTCTTGGCGACCGGGGAGGTGAGCTGCGTGCGTACCACCATGCCGTCGGCGACGGTCTGGGTGCAGGAGGCGACCGGCTTGCGCTGCCCCTCCACCTCGACCAGGCACTGCCGGCACGCGCCGGCCGGGGCCAGCAGCGGGTGGTCGCAGAACCGGGGGATCTCGGTGCCCAACTGCTCGGCGACCCGGATCAGCAGCGCCCCCTTCGGGGCGGTGACCTCGACGCCGTCGATGGTGAGGGTGACGGTCTCGGTCTGCTTGACGACGTCAGTCATTAGTGCGCTCCCACCAGCTGCTTGTCCGACAGCTTCGGCGCGGTACGTCCCTCGATGTAGTCGAGGTAGTCCTGCTTGAAGTACTTCAGCGACGAGGTCACCGAGCTGGTCGCACCGTCACCCAGGCCGCAGAACGAGCGGCCGAGGATGTTGTCGCAGGTGTCGAGCAGGGTGTCCAGGTCCTCGTGGGTGCCCTGGCCGGCGAGGATCCGCCGGTAGACCCGGACCATCCAGTAGTTGCCCTCGCGGCACGGGGTGCACTTGCCGCACGACTCGTGGTGGTAGAACTCCAGCCACCGGTAGGTCGCGTAGACCGGGCAGTCCTGGTCGGAGAAGATCTGGGTGGCCGTGGTGCCGAGGATCGAACCGGCCGCCGCCACCCCCTCGAAGTCCAGCGGCACGTCCAGGTGCTCGGCGGTGAGCAGCGGCGTCGACGAGCCGCCCGGCGTCCAGAACCTCAGGTTGTGGCCGGGCTGCATGCCGCCGGCCAGCTCGATCAGTTCCCGGAGGGTGACGCCCATGGTGCACTCGAACTGGCCGGGGTTGGCGATCCGGCCGGAGAGCGAGTAGATCATCGGGCCGGAGGACTTCTCCGTGCCCATGGTCTTCCACCAGTCCGCGCCGCCCAGCACGATGTACGGCACGCTCGCGATGGTGCCGACGTTGTTGACGACGGTCGGGCTCGCGTACAGGCCGTGGGTCGCCGGGAACGGCGGGCGCAGCCGGGGCTGGCCCCGGAAGCCCTCCAGCGAGTCCAGCAGCGCGGTCTCCTCGCCGCAGATGTACGCCCCGGCGCCCGAGTGCACCACCAGGTCCAGGTCGAAGCCGCTGCCCTGGATGTTCCGGCCGAGGTAGCCCCGGGCGTACGCCTCCTGCACGGCGTTGCGCAGCCGGCGCGCGGCGTGCACCGCCTCGCCCCGGATGTAGATGTAGGCGCGGTTGGCCCGGATCGCGTACGACGCGATGATCACGCCCTCGACGAGCGAGTGCGGGTCGTGCGTCATCAGCGGCAGGTCCTTGCAGGTGCCCGGCTCGCCCTCGTCGGCGTTGACCACGAGGTAGTGCGGCTTGCCGTCGCCCTGCGGGATGAACCCCCACTTGAGACCGGTCGGGAAGCCCGCGCCGCCGCGACCGCGCAGCCCGGAGTCCTTGACCAGCTGGATGAGGTCGTCCGGGTGGGCCCGGAGCGCCTTGCGCAGCGCCGCGTAGCCGTCGAGCTTCTCGTAGGTGCCGATCCGCCACGCGTCCGGCGACAGCCAGCGCTTGGTGAGCACCGGCGTCAGCTTGGCCAGGGTCTCCGGCCGGGGAGTGGTCACTTCTGGACCCCCGTCTCGCTCGCGCGGGCGGAGCCCGCGCCACCGGCGCCGGCCCCCGCCTCGGCTTCCTTGAGGTTGCGCTCCTGCGCCCTGGCCTCGTCGCCGGCGGGCTTGCCGTCGCCGGCCGGCGCGTTGGCCGCGGCTCCGGCGGCCTCCGCCGCCTGGGCGTCGCGGGGCGCCGGCGGCACGCCGTCGGCGGGGACCTTGGTGCCGGGGGCCTCCGGCACGGCCGTCCGCGCGTCCGGCTGGCGGGTCTCGGCGGCCCGCACCTCTGGCGACTTGTCGTCCGGCGCCTTCACGTCCCGGGTGGTGCTCCCGGCTGCCTCGGCCGCCGGGGCCGGCTCGCCGGCGCCCGCGTTGCCCGCCTTGCCGGCGGGCCCGGCGCCGTTGCCGCTCGCGGCCGGGGCGGGAGCCGGCTTCGCGGCGGCCTCGCTCCTGGCCTTCGCCTCGGCGGCGGCCCTGTCGGCCTCGGCCTTGCTGCGGATCGGGGTGTTCGGGTCGAAGCCCGGCACCGAGATGCCGTGCTGCTGCGCCAGCCGCAGCCCGCGCAGGGTGGGCTCTCCCGGCCCGCCGTCGGCCACCGCGCCCTCGCGCTCGTCGGCGAAGCCGGCGAGCTGCACCGCCATCTCCTTGAGCGTGCAGAGCCGGGCGCCCCGGGTCGGCATCGGCCGGCCCCCGGCGCGCAGCTCGTCGACCACGCCGAGCGCGGTCTGCGGGTCCACTCCGTCGAAGAAGTCGTAGTTGACGGTCATCACCGGCCCGTAGTCGCAGGCCGCCAGGCACTCGGCGTGCTCCAGGGTGATCTTCCCGTCGGTGGTGGTCTCGTCGTGCCCCACGCCGAGGTGCTCGGCGAGGGTGTCGTAGACCTCCTGGCCGCCGAGCACGTTGCACATCGTGTTGGTGCACACGCTCACCAGGTAGTCGCCGGTCGGCCGGCGCTTGTACATGGTGTAGAAGGTGGCCACCGCGCCGACCTGGGCCTTGTTCAGGCCCAGCACCTCGGCGCAGAACTCCACGCCGGCCGGCGAGACGTAACCCTCCTCGGCCTGCACCAGGTGCAGCAGCGGCAGCAGCGCCGACCGGGACCGGTCGGCCGGGTACCGGGCGATGATCTCCCGGGCCCGTTCGCGGGTCTCTTCGGTGAAAGCACTCATCAGCGTCGCCTTCCGTTCGCGACTGCGCAGATCTCTGCCCGCGACTGCGGGGCTCGCTCCGCTCGCTCCTCGCGCGGGCGGCTGGGGCTGGCAAGCTCACTCCTCGCGCTCACCTGTCACACCCACCCATCACGGGGTCCAGCGAGGCGCCGCCGGCGATCACGTCGGCGATCAGGCCGCCCTCGGCCATCGCCGGGAGGGCCTGGAGGTTGACGAAGCTCGGTTCGCGGTAGTGCACCCGGTACGGCCGGGTGCCGCCGTCGGAGACGGCGTGCACGCCCAACTCGCCGCGCGGCGACTCGATGCCGACGTAGACCTGGCCCGGCGGCACCCGGAAACCCTCGGTGACGAGCTTGAAGTGGTGGATCAGCGACTCCATCGACTGACCCATGATCTTCGCGACGTGCTCCAGCGAGTTGCCCATGCCGTCGACGCCGATGGCGAGCTGCGCCGGCCAGGCGATCTTCTTGTCGGCCACCATCACCGGGCCCGGCCGGAGGCGGTCCAGCGCCTGCTCGACGAGCTTGAGCGACTCCCGGATCTCGGCGAGCCGGACCAGGTAGCGGCCCCACACGTCGCCGTCGGTGTGCGTCGGCACGTCGAACTCGTACGTCTCGTAGCCGCAGTACGGCATCGTCTTGCGCAGGTCCCAGGCGAGGCCGGCGGAGCGCAGCACCGGGCCGGTCACGCCGAGCGCGAGGCAGCCCGTCACGTCGAGCACCGCGACGTTCTTCGTCCGCTCCAGCCAGATCGGCTGCCCGGAGAGGAGGTCCTCGTACTCCTTCAGCCGCTTCGGCAGCAGCTTCAGGAACTCGCGGATCTTGACGATCGCCTCGTCCGGCACGTCCTGGGCCACGCCGCCCGGCCGGACGTACGCGTGGTTCATCCGCAGGCCGGTGATGATCTCGAAGATCTCCAGGATGTACTCACGCTCGCGGAAGCCGTAGAGCATCATGTTGATCGCGCCCAGTTCCATGGCGGTGGTGGCCACCCAGACCAGGTGCGAGGAGATCCGGTTCAGCTCCATCATCAGCACGCGGATGGTGGTCGCCCGCTCGGTGACCTGCTCCTCGATCCCGAGCAGCCTCTCCACCGCCAGCGC
The DNA here is from genome assembly GCF_040639595.1 of Micromonospora sp. NPDC023814. Taxonomy (NCBI): domain Bacteria; kingdom Bacillati; phylum Actinomycetota; class Actinomycetes; order Micromonosporales; family Micromonosporaceae; genus Micromonospora; species Micromonospora sp. NPDC023814. The sequence goes on along the minus strand of NZ_JBFAAF010000063.1, from coordinate 22,924 downwards.
GTACGCCGTCTCGTTGAACAGCGGGGAGAGGTAGTCCATCCGGGTCACGAAGGTGCTGCCCTGGACCCAGTTGCGGTATTCGAGGTTCTTCTCGATGCCGGTGTGCAGGTAGCCGACGACCGAGCGGGCCTCGCGGACCGTCTCGCCCTCCAGCTCCAGGATCAGCCGGAGCACGCCGTGCGTCGACGGGTGCTGCGGGCCCATGTTGACGACGATCCGCTCGTCGTTGATGGGGTCGGTGCCCGACACGACGCTGTCCCAGTCGCCACCGGTGACGGTGAAGACCTTGCCCTCGGTGGTGTCGCGCTCGGTGGCGTAGTTCGACGTGGTCACTGGTACGACCTCCGCTGGTCCGGCGGTGGAATTTCAGCGCCCTTGTACTCGACGGGCACGCCGCCGAGCGGGTAGTCCTTGCGCTGCGGGAAGCCCTCCCAGTCGTCCGGCATGAGGATCCGGGTCAGGCTGGGGTGGCCGTCGAAGACGACGCCGAACATGTCGTACGTCTCGCGCTCCTGCCAGTCCGCCGTCGGGTAGACCGAGGTGACGCTCGGCAGGTGCGGGTCCTCGGCGGACACCGCGGCCTCCAGCCGCACCCGGCGGCGGTAGGTCATCGAGGTGAGCTGGTAGACGACGTGCAGCCGGCGGGAGTCGGCGCCCAGGTAGTCCACGCCGGACACCGAGGAGCACAGCTCGAAGCGGAGCGCCAGGTCGTCCCGCATCACCTGGCAGACCTCGGCGATCCGCTCGGGGCGTACGTGCAGGGTCAGCTCGCCCCGGTCGACCACGACCTTCTCGATGGCGTCGCCGAAGGCCGGGTACGCCTCCTCCAGCGCGTCGCGGACCTCGTCGAAGTAGCTCCCGTACGGCCGGGGGGCGTCCTCGATGGTCCGGCGCTGCCGGACCAGGCCGCCGAAGCCGGAGACGTCGCCGGAGCCCTGGTTGCCGAACATTCCCCGGCCCGCCGGGCTGGCCGGCGGGTGCTCGGCCGGGGCCCCGCTGGTGGCGCCGGCCGGCGTCACCGGCACCGGCACGCCGTCGTTCGCCTTGTGGTTAGGTGCGGTCACTTGACGCCCCCGTGCTGCAGGTGGTTCTGGGCCTTCATCCAGTTCTCGATCCGCAGCTGCTCCTCGCGGCCCTCGCGGACCGCCTTGGTCCACTCGGCCCGCCGGGCCTTGTCGCTGCGGTACGACGACGGCATCGAGCCGTACGGGACGACCGGGACGTCACCGCGCTCCTTGCGCGCCTCGAGCATCTTGCGGCCGTTCGGGCCGAGCGGCTCGTGCATGATCTTCTCGCGCAGCTTGAGGACCGCGTCGATGAGCATCTCGGGCCGGGGCGGGCAGCCGGGGAGGTACATGTCCACCGGGACGACGTGGTCGACGCCCTGCACGATGGCGTAGTTGTTGAACATGCCGCCGCTGCTGGCGCAGACGCCCATCGAGATGACCCAGCGGGGCTCCGCCATCTGGTCGTAGATCTGGCGCAGCACCGGGGCCATCTTCTGGCTCACCCGGCCGGCCACGATCATCAGGTCGGCCTGGCGGGGCGAGGCCCGGAAGACCTCCATGCCCCAGCGACCCATGTCGTAGTGCGGGCCACCGGCGGCCATCATCTCGATCGCGCAGCAGGCCAGGCCGAAGGTGGCGCCCCAGACCGACGACTTCCGCGACCAGTTGACGAGCTTCTCCACCGAGGTGAGCAGGACACCTGCGGGGAGCTTCTCCTCGATACCCATCTGAGGTTCCTCCCTCAGTCCCAGTCCAGGCCGCCACGCCGCCAGACGTAGGCGTACGCGACGAAGACCGCGACGATGAACAGGACCATCTCCACGAAGCCGAAGATCGGCAGGGCGTCGAACGAGACCGCCCAGGGGAAGAGGAAGATGATCTCGATGTCGAAGACGATGAAGAGCATCGCCGTCAGATAGAACTTGATCGGGAACCGGCCGCCGCCGACCGGCTGCGGGCTGGGCTCGATGCCGCACTCGTACGCCTCGAGCTTGGCCTTGTTGTAACGCCGGGGACCGGCGAAGCGGGCGGCGCCCACGGAGAACAGCGCGAACCCCGCGGCGAGGGCGAACAGCCCGATGATCGGTGCGTAAGGCGAGAGCGACATCGTTTTCTCCTGCTCGTCCTTCCCTGCCCCTGGTCCTTGACGAAAATCACACTATTCACGTCCCCCGCGACGGCTGTCGCCGGGGGGTCGATCTCTGTCCGCGCCGCGGTCGTCGCCGGCCGCGAGCCCGGCCGTCACACGGCTGGTGCCACCTTCGTCATCGCGTTGATGACCCGGTCCATCGCGTCCCCGCCACGGGGGTCGGTCAGGTTGGCCAGCAGCTTGAGCACGAAGCGCATCAACATCGGGTGCGGCATGCCGTGCTTCGTGGCCATCCGCATGATCTCGGGACGGCCGATGAGCTTCACGAAGACGCCGCCGAGCCGGTAGTAGCCGCCGAAGCGAGCCTTCAGCTCCGCCGGGTAGGCCGTCAGGGCGCGCTCGCGCTCGGCGCCGGCCGGGCGCGCGAGGGCCTGCACGGCGATCTCCGCGGCCATCTCACCGGACTCCATCGCGTACGCGATGCCCTCGCCGTTGAACGGGTTGACCATGCCGCCGGAGTCGCCGACCAGCATCACGCCGCGGGTGTAGTGCGGCACCCGGTTGAAGCCCATGGGCAGCGCGGCGCCGAGGATCGGCCCCTCCGCGTTGGCCTCGTCGGTCATGCCCCAGTCCGCCGGGGTGTTGGCCAGCCAGTCGGTGAGCAGCCGGCGGTAGTTCGTCTTGCCGAACGCGGACGAGGAGTTGAGCACGCCGAGGCCGACGTTGACCCGGCCGTCGCCGAGCCCGAAGATCCAGCCGTACCCGGGCAGCAGGTTGTCGCCGCTGTCCTTGCTGCGCAGTTCCAGCCAGGACTCCAGGTAGTTGTCGTCGTGCTTGGCACGCGAGCGGTAGTAGCGCCGGACGGCGACCCCGATCGGCCGGTCCTCCCGCTTGGCCAGCCCGAGGGCGAGCGGGAAGCGGCCGGAGACCCCGTCGGCCGCGACCACCAGCGGGGCGTGGAAGGTGGCGGGCTCCTTCTCCGGGCCGACCTCCGCCTCGACGCCGACGACCCGGCCGTCCGGGTCGAGCACCGGGCCGGTGACGTTCACGCTGGTGCGCAGCTTGGCGCCGGCGGCGACAGCCCGCTGGGCGAGCAGGTCGTCGAAGTCCAGCCGGGTGCGCACCAGGCCGTAGTTGGGGAAGCTCGCCAGGTCGGGCCAGTCCAGCTCCAGCCGGACGCCGCCGCCGATCACCCGCAGGCCCTTGTTCTGGAGCCAGCCCGCCTCGGGCGAGGTGTCCACGCCCATCCGGATCAGCTGCCGCACGGCACGCGGGGTCAACCCGTCGCCGCAGACCTTCTCCCGGGGGAACTCCGTCTTCTCCAGCAGCAGCACCCGTACGCCGTGCCGAGCCAGGTGGTACGCGGTAGCCGACCCACCGGGACCGGCGCCCACGACGATCACGTCGGCGTCATGCTCCACCGTGGTCATCTCGCGCCTCCTCCCGCATGCTCGTGAAATCCTTCACAAGCCAGACGGGGGGAGTCTATGACCGGCGCCATAACCACGCCTGATCAGGGGTACCTAACTTGCCGGAAACCCGCCCGTCGGGGTCGGGACCGGGCGTCGGCCGAGGTCAGAACCGGATGCCGACGATGGTCGGCGCCGGGGGTCAGTGCCGGGCCGGAGCGGCCGCGCCCAGGCCGGCGTCGAGCCGGATCGTCTCGGGCAGGTGCTCGCGCAGCGCGCCGCCGGCGGCGCGGTCCAGCGCGGCCAGCACCTCGGCCACCACCTGCCGGACGTCGGCGGGATCCGCGCCGGCCAGCTCCCTGAGCTGCGCGATGAGTTCCGCGGCGTCGTCGTCGGTGGCATCCACACCGGCCGCCTGCTCTGGTCGCGTCATGGGGGCGAGCTTAACGGCGCAAAGTGGACTAAAAACGGATATTCACGAAACAGCCGCTTTCCCAGCGGGCACGGCGCGCCGATCGGCCTCCCGCCGACACCGGCCGCCGCCCGGAAGCGGGCCGTCCGGCGCGGGCGCCGCCGCTCATGGCGCGGGACCGGCCGGCGCCGTGCCCCGCCTAGTCGCGGACCGCCCGGTGCAGTGCCGCCAGGCCGCCGGTCAGGTTCCGCCAGGCCACCGAGCCCCAGCCCGCCGCCTGGATCCGCTGCGCCAACGCGGCCTGGTCCGGCCACGCCCGGATCGACTCGATCAGGTAGACGTACGCGTCGGGGTTGCTGGAGACCACCCGCGCCGCCGTCGGCAGCCACCGCATGAGGTACGACAGGTAGGCGGTGCGGAAGACGGCGTTGGTGGGGTGACTCAGCTCGCAGATCACCAGCCGGCCACCAGGCCGGGTGACCCGGGCGAACTCCCGCAGCGCGGCCTCGGTGTCGACGACGTTGCGCAGCGCGAACGAGATGGTCACCGCGTCGAAGACGCCGTCGGCGAAGGGCAGTCGCAGCGCGTCGCCGGCCAGCAGCGGCACCGCCGGACGGGTGCGCTTGCCGGCGTGCAGCATGCCCAGCGACAGGTCGGCGCCGACCGCGTACGCCCCGGAACGGGCCAGTTCCTCGGTGGAGACACCGGTGCCCGCGCCCACGTCGAGCACCCGCTCGCCCGGGCGCAACCCGAGCGCCTCCCGGGTGGCCCGGCGCCACGCCCGGTCCCGGCCGGCCGTCATCACCGTGTTGGTCAGGTCGTAACGAGCCGCCACGCCGTCGAACATCGCGGCGACCTCGTGCGGCTGCTTGTCCAGGCCGGCGCGCTGGCCCGGCGGGGTACGGCTCACCCCTCCACTCTGCCAGCCCGGCTCCGGCCGACGCCCGGCGGGTCGGCCGACCGGCGGGTACGCGACAGGGGCGGGGAGGCCGCCCACCCCGCCCCTGCGCGGCGTAGGTCAGTCGGTGGACTTCTCGTCGCCGGGGTTGACCAGGACGACGTCGCGCCGCCGGGAGATCAGCAGCAGCGCGCCGCCGGCCAGCAGCACGGCGGCGCCGATGCCGCCGATCAGGCCGGCCTGCACGCCGGTCACCGGCAGCCCGCCGCCGTCACCGTCGCCGTCACCGCCGCCCGGGGTCGTGGTCGGGGTCGGGGTCGGCTCGCCGCTCGGGGTCGGGTTCGGCGTCGGCTGGGCCGACAGGTCCACGAACGCCTCGAAGGTCGCGTGGTTGTCCATCGGCTCGGCCTCGGTGAAGGTCTTCCGCTGCGCCGGGCTGGCGACCTGCGCCTCCACCTCCGCCTCGCCCTCGGCGGCGTCCAGCCCGTACGCGAAGAGGTCACCCTCCCGGAGCACCGGCTCGGTGACGTCGTCGCCGACCTTCACCGTCACGTCGGCGGTGTAGTACTGCCCCCGGCGGATGATCGCACCGGCGTCCTCGCACAGCGCCCGCGCCCGGCCGAGGAACTCGTCCGCGACGCAGCCCTCCGGCAGCGTCACGAAGCTCACACCCGACGGGAGCATGAGGCCGTAGGAGAGACCGGTCGCGGGCCGGCTGCCGTCGTTGTAGACCGCCCAGTCCAGCGGGACCGTCTCGCCCCGGCGTACGGGCTTCAGGTCGGGCTCGGCGGTCACCGCCCCGTCGACCACGACGTTGGCCTGGACGTCCTGCACCCAGGCGGTGAGGTCGTAGCCCGGCTTCGTCACGGTCACCGGCACTTCGATGTCCTTGTTGTTCTTCAGGTCCGGGTCGCCGGTGGCCGAACTGACCGTCACCTTCAGCACGCCGCCGTCGCCCCTGCCGCCGGTGCTGAACAACGGGATGCCGAAGTCCTCGCTGGTGCCGCCCCGCAGGCCGCCGAGGAGGCAGGTGAAGGTCTTGCCGGTCACCTCGCAGCCGTCCGGCACGACGTAGCCGACCCGCTTGGCCTTGAGGCCGCTGGTGTCGACTTCCACCGTGACGTCCTTGGCGTCGACGCCGTCGGTGAGGTTCTGGACGGTGAACTTGAACGGCTTGGCCTTCGCGGCCTTGACGCCCTTGGCCAACTGGGAGCTGGTCGGCGTCAGGGCGAGGTCCGCCTGGTCGGCGGCGTACGCCGGAACGGCGACGGTGGTCAGGCCGCCCGCCGCGAGGAGCGCCACGGCGCCGGCGCGAGCCAGGGCCGAGCGGTGGAACAGGGTCATCGGTCCCCCGGGGGTTAGGGAAGAAACGAATGGTTGCGGAACCGAGCGGACCGTATCGAAGCTGGACGTGGTGCGCCAGCACGCGGATCATCTTTCACCCGTCCGTCCGGGCCGGTCGAACGGACGGAGGGGGCGGGACGGTCGCCCGTCCCGCCCCCTCCGTCCGCGTCATGCGCCCGACCCGTACGGGCCGGCCAGACGGCCGTCAGGCCGTCGGCTTCTCGTCGCCCGGAGTCACCAGGACGACCCGACGCCGCCGTGCCACCAGGAACATCGCCACGCCGGCGACCAGCACCGCGCCGCCGACCCCGACGACGAGGCCGGTCTGCGCGCCGGTCACCGGCAGCGGACCCTCGTCGTCGCCACCACCCTCGCCACCGCCGGTCACCACGACGGCGAAGTCGTCGCGGTTGTCGGTCGGGTCGACGTCTCCGGCCTGCGCCGCGCGGGAACCGCCCGGCCGGTGCAGGAACGACGGCAGGGCCGAGCGCTTGCGGGCCAGGTTCGCCTCGGTCGCCGGAAGCTCACCGCGCGCGCTGACCGTGACCGCGCCGCCGGCCAGGCTGACCGGCGCCTCGACGCCGGCGGCGACCTTCACCGGGAAGGCGCCGAAAACGCCCTCGCGCGGCGCCAACTGGAGCAGCCCGGCCCGGCAGTCGGCGGACCGCAGGTCGGCGGCGTACTCGCACTCCTTGACCTGGATGCTGTCGTCGAAGGTCACGCCCTTGGGCAGGGCGATCTTGAGGTCGAGGCCGTCGGCGATCCGGTCGCCCTGGTTCTCGACGAACGCGAGGACCGTGGTCGCGTCGCCGGGGTTCAGCGGCCCGGTCGGCGGGTCCTCCTTCAGCACGTCGTCGAAGGCGAGTTGCTCCTTGACGTCGGGCACCACGACGCCGAGGTCGACGCCGCTCTCCTTGCTGATCTCGATCTGGGCGGTCGCCGAGTTGTTGTCGGGGTTGGTGTCGTCCGGCGACTCGACGGTCAGCGTGACCGGGGCGGAGTACGGCTCGTCCACGTCGGGGACCCGCTTGATCATGACGATCGGCAGCTCGACGGTCTCCCCGGGCCCGGGGATCTGCTCCTCGGGCACGACGCAGGTCCACAGCACCGGCTTGTCCGCGCCCTCGCCGGAACAACCCCCGGCGGCCGGGAAGAAGGCCACCTCGCCGTAGTGGTCCACCTTGGAGGTGTCGGCCTTGACGACGAGCGAGGACGGCGTGCCGGGGCCGTTGTTCGTGACCTTGGCGTACGCCGTCTTGATCCGGGTCCCCTCGGCCACCTTGGTGCCGACGACGGCGGTGACGGACAGGTCGGCGGCGCTGCCGGCGGCGTGGGCCGGCGTACCGACGGCGGTGAACGCGCCGGAGGCGAGCAGCGCGGCGGCGCCGAGCCGCGCCAGTGGTCGGTTGTGCGGTTTCATCTCAGGTCCCCCGTGAGGTGTGGCTGCTGGGCCGGACCGCACACTAGCGGCCGGTGCCGCCGTGCGCCGCCCCGGACACGCCCCCGCCCCGCCCGAAAGCCGAGCGTCCCTCCAGGAATGCCCGGTCGGTGGCGGCCGGCGCACGGAACGGACAGTGGGGGCGGGATGGTCACCCATCCCGCCCCCACTGCCGTGCGTTATGTGAACGACCCTCGCGGGTCGATGGAGGACGACCGTCAGGCCGTCGGCTTCTCGTCGCCCGGGGTCACCAGGACGACCCGACGCCGCCGCGCGACCACGAACATCGCCGCGCCCGCGACCAGCACCGCGCCGCCGATTCCGCCGATCAGGCCGGTCTGCGGACCGGTCAGCGGCAGGCCCGGCTCCTCGCCGCCGCCGCCCGCGCCGCCCTTGGCGGTCACGACGACAGCGTACGCGTCGGTGTTGTCGGTGGCGTCCACCTCGGTGGCCGCCACGGCCTCGGCGTTGGCCGGGAGCGCGCTCTTGCCCGCGGCGCGGACGGTGCTCGACTGGCTGCCGAGCGCCTCGACGGTGACCTGGCCGCCGGTCAGGCTGCCGGCCTTGACGTCCTTGCCGACCGAGAGCAGGTGGTAGAACCGGCCGCCCGAGATCAGCTCGTCGCCGTCCTTGTCCTGCGACACCGGGATCAGGTCGGCGTCGCTGTAGGTGCAGACGAGCCCGGTCTTGTCGGAGTCGTACTTGCAGCCGTCCTCGGCCTCGGCGAAGGTCACGCCCTTGGGCAGCTTGACGCTGATCTTCAGCCCGGCGGCGGTGGCGTCGCCCTGGTTGAAGGCGGAGTAGATGAGCTGGGCGGTGTCGCCGGCACGCAGGTCGCCGCCAACCTTGATCTTGTCGCCCTCGACCGTGACGGCCTTGGTCACGTCGCCCGCCACCACGGTCAGGTCCGGGCCGGTGCCCTCGACCTTGACCTTGACGGTCACCTCGTTGTTGGACTCGTCGGGGTCGGTGCCCTCGTGCAGGATGATGGCGCTGATCTGGCCGGCGTCACCCGTCGCGTCGCCCTTGCGGGTCAGCGGGAAGCCCCAGTCGATGTCGCGGCCGGCGGGCAGGACGCCGCCCTCGATCCCGCACAGGATCAGGCCGTCCTCGCGCGGGCTGCAACCGCTCTCGTCGATGTCGACCTTGGTGGTGTCCAGCTTGCTGATGTCGAGGCCGACCAGGACGGCGGTCGCGTCCACCTTGCTCTTGTTGAGCAGGGAGACGGTCGAAATCTTGCCGGGCGCGCCGACCGCGATGGTGGTGCCGGTGGCCTCGATGGCCAGGTCGGCCGAGGTGTCGGCCAGGGCCGGGGCAGCGAAGAGGCCCGCGGCCAGGATCCCGGCGGCGCCGGCGCCGGCGACGGCCAGCGCACGGTTACGGAAGATCATGGAGAGTTTCCCCCCGTTGGGGTGCAGGAAAGGTACGGCCGGGGACGTTAGCGGTCCGCGGTCACCCTCGCCACCCCTCGCCGTCGGCCGGGTTGACCAGTGCGGCTAAGAATCGCTTAAGGATTGCCCGGATTGATATGTCTTGCTGCCCCCCGGCCGCCGGCCCGCCGGCTAAGACGGCAACCGAGTCGAGATCAAAGGCTGACAACCACTCACCCGATCGGCCGGCCGGCGACACCGCCGCCGGTCACGCTCGGTCAACTCCGTGTTCACCGAGCGGTCGACGAACGGCAGACACCCCACCGTCCGTCGACGGTGGGGTGTCGGGTGGTGCGGTGGTAGCTCAGTGGGCGTCGACCAGCGGAAGGGCCTTCCCGGCGCCGCCGCCCGGCAGCGCGATCGAGGAGAAGTGCGACACGACCCGCTCGTCGGTCGGGTCGTCGGCCGGGGTCCGGTGCACCGCCAAGCGGTTGTAGAGGGTGTCCCGCTGGGCGGGGATCCGGTCCGCCGAGCGGATCATGCCGATCAGCTCGTGCAGGTTGGAGCGGTGCCGCGCGCCGGCGGAGGAGATGACGTTCTCCTCCAGCATGATCGAGCCGAGGTCGTCCACGCCCATGTGCAGGGCGAGCTGCCCGACGTCCTTGCCGGTGGTCAGCCAGGACGCCTGCAGGTGCGGCACCGTCTCGAAGAAGAGCCGGGCCACCGCGACCAGCCGCAGGTATTCCAGCGTGGTGGCCTGGGTGCGGCCCTTGAGGTGGTTGTTCTCCGGCTGGTACGTCCACGGGATGAACGCCCGGAAGCCCCGGGTGCGGTCCTGCACGTCGCGGATCATCCGCAGGTGCTCGATCCGCTCGGCGGCGGTCTCGCCGGTGCCCATCATCATCGTGGCGGTCGACTCGACGCCCTGCCGGTGCGCCAGCTCCATGACCTCCAGCCAGCGCTCGCCCGACTCCTTCAGCGGCGCGATCGCCGTGCGGGGACGCGCGGGCAGCATCTCCGCACCGGCGCCGGCGATCGAGTCCAGCCCGGCCGCCTTGATCCGCGCGATGGCCTCGTCCAGGCTGACGCCGGAGACCTTGGCCATGTGCAGGATCTCGCTCGGGCCGATGGAGTGGATGGCGAGCTGCGGGTACGCCTTCTTGACCGAGGAGAACAACTCCTCGTAGTACTCCACGCCGTAGTCCGGGTGGTGCCCGCCCTGGAGCATGACCTGGGTCGCGCCCAGCTCGACCGCCTCGCCGCAGCGGCGCAGGATCTCCTCGGTCGGGTGGGTCCAGCCCTCCTTGTGCTTGGGGGCCCGGAAGAACGCGCAGAACTTGCACGCCGTCACGCAGACGTTGGTGTAGTTGATGTTGCGGTCGATCAGGTACGTGACGATGTTGTCCGGATAGCGCCGTCGGCGTACGGCGTCGGCCGCCTCGCCCAGGGCGTGGAAGGGCGCCTCGGTGTAGAGCAGCAGGGCCTCCTCGGGCGTGATCCGCCCGCCGTCCGCGCCGCGCTGGAGGATGTCGTCGATCTCCCGGCTCTTCGTCACAGCCCGAGAGTACGTGGGGTCTCCGGCGCCGGCACAAGCCTCCACCGTCAGTGATGCCTGCCCCACATGTCCAGCGACGAGCGGGACAACGAGGGTGCGGAACTTCGCCTATCGTGCGGTTCTCACGTTCCTGGTGGAGGAAGAGTCGTGACCGCACCGTTTCCCCACGCACCACACGTCCCGCACGCGGCACAGCAGCCGGCCTGGCCCGGCGCTGCCCTCGCCTGCCGCTTCTGCGGGTCGGTCCCCGCGATCAAGGCGACGCTGCACGGCCACCAGGGCTTCCTCATCTTCATGCGCGTCCTCACCCAGCATGGCCCGTACTGCAAGTCGTGCGGCATCGCTGCCTGCCGGGAGATGAGCGCGAAGACCATCTGGCAGGGCTGGTGGAGTTTCCTGTCCGTCTTCATCGCCCCGGCGGTCCTGCTCGGAAATCTCGTCACCCGGGTCCGACTCAGCCGCCTTGGCGAGCCGATACCAGGTGCTCCGGGCATACCCGCGGTTCCGGGCAAGCCCGTGTTCAAGCGGGCCGCGGCGTTCGGTCTCGTCGTTCCCGTACTGATGGCCCTCGGCATCGGTTGGGCCATTTCCCGTGACCCGGCCTTCGCCGACGTCGGCGCATGTGTCCGTGCCGAAGGCACAAGCACCGATCCGGATGTCAGCGTCGTCGACTGCGGCGACCCCGCTGCCACCTACGTCATCATCGGCAAGGTCGAGGACACCACCGACGACGCGGAGTGCGCGCGGTTCCCCGGCACGGTCGCGAGCTACACCGAGGAGCGGGAGTCGCGGAAGCTCCTGCTCTGCCTCGGTGAGAACGGGTGACGGTCGCCTCCACGGGTCCCGGCCAGCTGTATGACCGGTCCGCCATCACGAGCGGGCCGACACGCAGTTTGGCTTCAGGCGTCGTAGTCGACCGTGAGCCTGTCGGTGGTCGGGCTGGACTGGCACGTGAGGACGTAGCCGGCGGCCACCTCGTCCGGCTCCAGGGCGTAGTTGCGGGCCATCGTGACCGCGCCGTCGACGACCTTGGCCTTGCAGGTCGAGCAGACCCCGCCCTTGCAGGCGTACGGCAGCTCGCCGCGGACCTTCAGCGCCGCGTCCAGCACCCGCTCGTCGCGGCCCATCGTGAAACTCGACGAGCGGCCGTCCAGCACGATGGTCACCTCGGCGCCGGCCCCTGGCTCGTCGGCCGGGCGTCGCGGCGGGGCCGGGGCCTCGTCGACGTGGAACAGCTCCGTGTGGACCGCCGACTCCGGCACCCCGCGCCCGGTGAGCACCTCCCGGGCGTCCACCACCATGCCGTACGGGCCGCAGAGGAACCACTCCTCGATGGCGTCGCCGGGAACGATGGTGGCCAGCAGCCGGCTCAGCCGGTCGGCGTCGATCCGGCCGGAGAGCAGCGGGGACTCGCCCTGCTCGCGGGAGAGCACGTGCACCAGGTGCAGGCGGGTCGGATAGCGGTCCTTCAGGTCGGCGAGTTCCTCGGCGAACATCACCGTGTTGGCCGTGCGGTTGCCGTACACCAGGGTGAAGGTGCTGGCCGGCTCGACGGCGAGCGCCGTCGCGACCAGCGCGAGCACCGGGGTGATCCCCGAGCCGGCGACCACCGCGCCGTAGTGGCGGGCCCGGTCCGGCGCGAAGGCCGTGGTGAAGTTCCCGAGCGGCGGGAGCACCTCGACCGTGTCGCCGCCCCGCAGGGCGCCGCAGGCGAACGCCGAGAAAGCGCCGCCCGGGATCTCCCGCACGCCGATCCGCAGCCGGCCGTGCCGCGCCAGCTCCTCCGGGGTGGAGCAGATGGAGTACGACCGCCGCACGTCCTCCCCCGCGTCGGTGCTCCGCCGGACGGTCAGGTGCTGGCCGGCGGAGAACGCGAAGGTCTCCCGCAGCTCCGGCGGCACCGCGAAGGTGATCGCCACCGCGTCGTCGGTGAGCCGGTCGACGGCGGCGACGGGAAGCGGGTGGAAGACCGGCCGGCGACGGACCGGGCGGGTGATGGTGACAGTCACAGCGCCTTCAGGTGGTCGAAGGGTTCACGGCAGGAACGGCAGCGCCAGAGCGCCTTGCACGCGGTGGAGCCGAAGCGGCTCACCTGCTCGGTCTCGGGCGAGCCGCAGCGCGGGCAGCGGACGGCGAGGGTCAGGGGCACCACGTTGTCGGCGCGCACCGGCGCCGGCGGGGCGATGCCGGCGGCGGCGAGCTTGGCCCGGCCGGCGTCGGAGATCCAGTCGGTGCTCCAGGCCGGGCTGTAGACGGTGCGCACGTCGGCGTCGGGGTGGCCGGCGGCGGCCAGCGCCCGGCGGATGTCGGCGCGGATCACGTCCATCGCCGGGCAGCCGGTGTAGGTGGGGGTGATGGTCACGACGACCCGGCCGGTGGCCGGGTCCTCGTCGACCGCCCGCAGGATGCCGAGGTCGGCGATGGTGACGACCCGGATCTCCGGGTCCACCACCGCCGCCACGGCTGCCCTGGGGTCCGTCACCATGCCGCCCCGGGGTGGGCGCGGTGCAGCACCTGCATCTCGGCGAGCAGGTAGGACAGGTGCTCGGTGTGCACCCCGTCCCGCCCGCCGGCCGGCGCCCAACCGCCCTCCGGCCGGGTCAGCGTGGCCTCGTCGAGCACGGCGGTGACGGTGGCGTCGAAGTCGGCCCACAGGGTGGCCGGGTCGATCGGCGCCGCCGGGTCCGCCGCGAACAGCTCGTGCGCGTACGGCCAGACCTGCTCGACGGCCGCCTGCATGCGCCGGTGCGACTCCTCGGTGCCGTCACCCAGCCGCCTCACCCACAGCGAGGCGTGGTCGAGGTGGTAGGCCGACTCCTTGCGGGCCTTGGCCCCGATCGCGGCCAGCCGCTCGTCGGCGCAGCCGGCCAGCGCGGTGTAGAGCGGGAGCTGGTACGCCGAGAGGAAGAGCAGCTTCGCCATGGTGACCGCGAAGTCGCCGTTGGGCAGCTCCACGAGCAGGCAGTTGCGGAACTCCCGGTCGTCGCGGAGGAACGCCAGCGCGTCCTCGTCCCGGCCGGCGCCCTCCAGTTCCCCCGCGTACGACAGCAGGAGCCGGGCCGCGCCGAGCTGGTCGAGGGCGATGTTCGCCAGCGCGATGTCCTCCTCCATCTCCGGCGCGCGGGTGGTCCACTCGGCCAGTCGCTGCGCCGCGATCAGCGCGTCGTCGCCGAGGGCGAGGGTGAAGTCGAAGGGGCCGGTCACGCCGCCACCTCGCTCCGCTCGGCGGCAGCGCGACGCGCCCCGGTGCTGAGCCGAATGGTTCGCTCGCTGCGCTCGCTCACAGGTGGGCCACCCCGTCCGGCACCTCGTAGAAGGTGGGGTGACGGTAGACCTTGTCGGCCGCCGGGTCGAAGAAGGCGTCCTTCTCGTCGGGGCTGGACGCGGTGATCGCGCCCGCCGGCACCACCCAGATGGAGACGCCCTCCTGGCGGCGGGTGTAGAGGTCCCGCGCGTTACGCAGGGCCAGCTCGGCGTCGGGGGCGTGCAGGCTGCCGACGTGGGTGTGCGACAACCCGCGCCGCGCCCGCACGAAGACCTCCCACAACGGCGAAGGATCCTTCGCGCCGGGCTGTCCGGTTCGCTCGCTCACGCCGCCACCTTCTCCTTCTTCTCCGCCCGCTTGGCGGCGTACGCCGCGGCGGCCTCACGCACCCAGGCTCCGTCGGTGTGGGCGCGGCGACGGTGCTCCGCCCGCTGCCGGTTGCACGGCCCGTCCCCCTTGATCACCCGCATCAGCTCGTCGTAGTCCGGCTGGGTGAAGTCGTACGACTGCCGGGACTCGTTCCAGCGCAGGTCCGGGTCGGGGATGGTCAGGCCGAGGATCTCGGCCTGCTGCACGCACATGTCCACGAAGCGCTGGCGCAGCTCGTCGTTGGAGAACCGCTTGATCTTCCAGGCCATGGACTGCGCCGAGTGGGTGGAGTCGGTGTCCGGCGGGCCGAACATCGCCAGCGACGGGTACCACCAGCGATCGACGGCGTCCTGCGCCATCGCCTTCTGCGCTTCGGTGCCGTGTGACAGTGTGTGCAGGATCTCGTAGCCCTGCCGCTGGTGGAACGACTCCTCCTTGCAGACCCGGATCATCGCGCGGGCGTACGGCCCGTAGGAGCAGCGGCAGAGCGGCACCTGGTTGACGATCGCGGCGCCGTCCACCAGCCAGCCGATCGCGCCGACGTCCGCCCAGGTGAGCGTCGGGTAGTTGAAGATCGAGCTGTACTTCTGCCGGCCGCTGAGGAGCAGCTCGACCAGCTCGTCCCGGCTGATCCCGAGGGTCTCCGCGGCGGCGTAGAGGTAGAGGCCGTGGCCGGCCTCGTCCTGGACCTTGGCCAGCAGGATCGCCTTGCGCTTGAGCGAGGGGGCTCGGCTGATCCAGTTCCCCTCCGGCTGCATGCCGATGATCTCGGAGTGCGCGTGCTGGGCGATCTGCCGGATCAGCGTCCTGCGGTACGCCTCGGGCATCCAGTCGCGCGGCTCGATCTTCTGGTCGGCGTCGATGACCTCGGCGAAGTACGCCGCGAGGTCCTCGTCGGGGCCGGGGGCACCTGTGCGCCGCCCCCGCTCGGCGGCCTCCCGCAGCGCCGCCTCCGCCGCCTCGACCTCGCCGAGCAGGCCACCGCCGGGTGCGTCCTCGGCGGAGAAGTCGTTGCCATACATGAGGTCAGTGTTACAGCTTGCAACTCGCCGCACCAGAGGGGTGTAACAGGTTTCCGAGGACGGTTCGGGACGGGGCGGCGACTCTCCAGCGGGCGGCCAAACTATGACTTGGGTCACGGGGCGAAGACGAATTCCCCCAATGGCCGCATAGCGGGCCGATATCCCGACTTCATGGCAAGTTGCCAGGTGTCATGTTCTGGCGTGCCGCCGATCCGCACGTAGACTTCCCCCGGTCACACCGATCGGCTGTCGACGATCGCCCCCAGGAACACGGAGGCCGCCCCCGGCCTCGGCGAGCCGCCGATCCGTCCGGACAACAAGCCGGTCCCCCCGGCCCTGACATCTGGAGCTCACCCACTCATGCGATCCCGCGTGACCCTGGTGCTCGCCGTCGTGGCGGTCCTCCTCGGTGGCGGCCTGCTCGTGCCCGCCGCGTACGCCCGACTCGCCGGCGACGACGCCGCGAGCGGCGGAAGCGGCGGCGGCAGCGTGGCGGCACCGGCGCCCACCCCGCCCCCGCCGCCGACCCTGGCCGCCGGCCCGGTGTCGGTGAACTTCAAGGGCGAGTTCTTCTCGTGGGCCCTGATGGACCGGGAGACCGGCGAGATCTCCGGCGCCAAGAACATGGCCTCGACCAGCTCCACCGAGTCGATGATCAAGGCCTGGTTCGCGGCCGACTACCTCCGCCAGCTCGGCGACAAGCCCGTGCCGGCCGAGCGGAAGAAGCAGATCTCCGCCGCCATCCGGAACAGCGACGACGACGCCGCGAACGCCCTCTACAACGCGGTGGGCCGCGCCGCGACGATCAAACGGATGACCAGCACCTGCGAGCTGACCGACACCAAGCCGGGCAACGTGCCGGGCTACGTGGGCTGGTGGAGCTTCACCCGGATGTCCCCCCGCGACGCCGTCCGGCTCGGCGACTGCATCGGCGACGGCACGGCCGCCGGCCCGAAGTGGACCGAATACCTGCTGGACGAGATGAGCAAGGTCAAGGGCACCACCGCCGCCAAGGACCAGAAGGCCCGTTCGGGCGGCGGCCGTTGGGGCATCATCGACGGGCTCCCCCAGTCGATCCTCAGCCAGGGCCCGGTCAGCATCAAGAACGGCTGGACCCCGCTGAACTACGACGGCAACTGGCACGTCAACTGCCTCGCGGTCACCGACCGGTGGAGCCTGGCGGTGATGCTGCGCTACCCGCAGAAGAGCGGGCTGGACTACGGCGCGCAGACCTGCGCCTCGGTCGCCAGCCAGCTGGTGACCCCGCAGCCGGGCGCGGCCCTCAAGGTGCCGCAGCAGCCGGTCGGGAAGCTCTGATGGCCGGGCAGCGCCGGAACGACCGGCACGGCGACGCCTCCCCCGTCAAGCTGATCGCCGTCGCGGTGGTCCTGGTCGGCCTGGTGCTCGTGTCCCTGCGGCTGCTGCCGGGCTCGCCGTTCGAGTCCACCGCCGCCGCCCGGTGGGGCGACCCCGCCGTGCCGGCCGACCGCGGCGCGAGCACGCCGGGCGACCGCAGCTCGCGGCAGTCCCCGTCGCCGTCGCCGTCGCCCAGCGCGACGCCGGAGCCGCTGCCGTTCGAGGCGAGGGACCTCGACCTGGACATCGAGGGCTGGTACTCCTGGAGCGTCCTCGACCGCCGGACCGGCGAGATCATCGGTTCGGACAACATGGACGAGACCAGCACCACCGCCTCGCTGATCAAGGCCTGGATCGTGGCCGACTACCTGCGCCGCGCCGCCGATGCCGGCCAGACGCCGAGCGACGCCAAGCTCGCCGACGCCACGAAGATCATCCGGGACAGCGACAACACCCGGGCCGAGCAGTTCTACAACACCGTCGGCCGGTCCGCCTCGATCAAGCGGCTGATCTCGCTGTGCGAGCTGACCGACAGCAAGGTCGCCCCCGACGGCGGATGGAGCCGCACGGCGCTCTCCCCCCGCGACACCGCCCGGATGGGGGCCTGCATCGCCGACGGCCGGGCCGCCGGGCCGAAGTGGACGACCTGGCTGATCAAGGAGATGCGGCTGGTCCGGGGGGCGGGCGACTTCGGCATCCGCAAGGCGTTCCCGGCCGCGGAGCGCAAGACCATCGCCATCAAGAACGGTTGGATCGACCGGACCAGGGAGCAGGAGATGCACATCAACTGCCTGGCCATCGGCGACACCTGGACGATGGGCGTGATGGTCCGCTACCCGATCGGCAAGGGCTACGAGTACGGCATGAAGAACTGCCAGAAGATCACGGAAGCCCTCCTCCGCGACCCCGTCTGACCTCGCCGCCGATCGAGGCGGTCGCGGGCGGGCGGGGTCAGCCCGTGAAGAAGTCGGGGCCCGTGTCGGGGAGTGACGGCGCGGCGCCGAGGGCGGCGGCGCGGCGCGCGAACTCGCGCAGGCCGGCCACCTGGCGGTCGCCGAGCGAGAAGTCCAGCGCCCGGAAGTACGTCGCCAGGGTCTCCGCGTCGAACGGCTCCCAGCGCGCGCCGGCCTCGGCGACCTGGTCCAGCTCCGCGAGGCAGAGGTCCCGGGAGCGCAGGAACGCGTCGTGCACCTCCTTGACCAGACCCGGATGGGCGGCGGCGAAGTCCCGGCGTACGGCCCACACGGCGAAGACCATCGGCAGGCCGGTCCACTCCCGCCACGCCTGCCCGAGGTCGGTGACCTCCAGCCCGCGCTTCGGCGCCTCGTAGAGCGCGCGCAGCGCCACGTCGCCGATCAGCACCCCGGCGTCGGCCTCCAGCAGCATCTGGGTCAGGTCCGGCGGGCAGCGGAAGTACTCGGGGTTCACCCCGTACCGCTCGCCGAGCAGGAGCTGGGCCAGGAGGACCCCGGTCCGCGAGGTCGAGCCCAGCGCCACCTTCCCGTGGTCGAGTTCGGCCAGCGGGCGGGTGGAGACGATGTTGACCGACAGCACCGGACCGTCGCTGCCGACCGCCAGGTCGGGCAGGAGCAGCAGTTCGTCGGCGTGGCGCAGGTACTCCACGTGCGAGATGGGGCCGATGTCCAGGTCACCGGCGACCAGCGCGGCGCTCAGCCGGTCCGGTGAGTCCTTGTGCAGGTCGACGTCGATCAGGGCGCCGGAGCGCATCAGCCCCCAGTAGATCGGCAGGCAGTTCAGGAACTGGATGTGTCCGACCCGGGGGCGCGCGGCGTGCTCAGCCATGCCCCGACCGTATCCCCGCCATTCGGCCGGGGCTCAGCGGGTCGGCGCCGGAGTGGCCAACCCCGCACCCGCGTCGGACGTCGGTGCGCCGCAGACCGGTGCGCCCGACGCGGCACCCGGGTCCGGCGGACCGGCGGTCGTCGGCGCGGGGGCCGCGCGGGCCGCGCGGCGGAGGGGGACCGATACGGCGGCCACCGCCAGCAGCCCGGCCAGCCCGCACCCGGCGACCAGCGGCCGGGGATCGGCCGCCTCCAGCAGGAGACCGCCGGCCAGGAAGCCGACCATCGCGGCGCCCTGGACCGCCGCGCCGAAGGAGGCGAAGGCGCGACCCCGCGCCGCCTCCGGCACCCGGCGGGCCAGCAGCACGTTGTTGAAGACGTTGCTGCCGCCGTTGAAGATGCCGCCGGTCAGCCAGATCGGCACCAGCAGCAGGGCCGTCGGCACGGCCCCCGAGGCCAGCACCATCGCGCAGCACGCGCCGAGCAGCGCCAGGCTGGCCCGGACCAGCCCGGCGTCGCGGTCGAGCCGCCGGACCACCCGCGCGAAGAGCCACGCGCCGGCCAGGACGCCGAGCGTCCAGGCGCCGGTCACCAGCCCGTACATCGTGGTCGAGCTGCCCAGCGTCTCCCGGATGAAGAACACCTCGATCACGTTGATCGCCCCGACGGCGCCGAACACCCCGGCGACGCTGGCGACCATCGCCACCAGCAGCGGGTCGTGTCGCAGCCGCCAGGCCGGGGGCACCGCCGCGCCGCCGGCCGCCGCCGGCCCACGGCTTCCTCTGCGGGTACGGATCAGCAGCCCGGCCGCCACCAGCGCCAGATAGCTGCCGGCGCCCACGAGCAGCGGCAGGCGCATGCCGAACTCGCCCACCAGCAGCCCGGCCAGCGCCGGGCCGGCGAGCGAGCCCAGGGTGCCGGCCGACTGGTTGAGCGCGCTGGCCCGGGGCAGGTCCTCGGCCCGCACCATCGCCGGTACCAGCGCCGAGAGCACCGGCTGGGTGACGGCGAGGCCGGTGGCGAGCAGCGCCACCAGCGCGATGACCAGAACCGGGTGCCCGGCGTACGCGAGCGTGAGGCAGATGCCGGCCTGGGCCAGCCCCGCGGTCACCAGCAGGATTCGGCTGTCCACCCGGTCCGCGAGGCGACCGGTCAGCGGCGCGAACGCCACCAGCGGCAGGCTCGCGGCGAGCAGCAGGCCGGACACGGCGAGCCCGCCCGCGCCGGCCGACTGCAACGCCAACGTGAGCGTGCTGGCGGCGAGGAAGTCACCGCAGGTGGCCACGCCCCGGGCGGTGGTGGCGAGCCAGACGTCCGGCCAGCGCGACGGACCAGATGTGAAGGACATACTTCGAAAATAATCCTTCACATCTGCCGGATGCAATCCCCTTTCAGTCGACCGGCAACGCCTTGTAGTGCACCGAGACGGTGCGCGCCCCGGCCGGCGGGTCCACCCGCGACCGTTTGCGGTACGGCTCGAACAGGCGGTCCACCGCCTCGTTCAGCTCGCTCAGCTCCGCTGCGGTGAGCAGCAGCTGCGAGTCGGCGAGCCGGCTCGCCTCGTACCACTCGGCCGGCTCGTCGGGCGCGCGCCGCAACCAGTCGCGGCTGCGCTCCAGGTCGCGGGCCAGCCACGCCTCCACCAGCGCACGCTCGGCCGCCCGGGCCTCCGGCGCCGTCCCGCGCCCGGCGTCGACGGTCCAGCTCGGGCTGACCGCCCGCCAGACACGCTCCCGCGCGTCGCCGCGGTTCGGCGCCTCCTCCACCAGGCCCGCCTTCGCCAGCTCCCGAAGGTGGTAGCTGGTGGCGCTCGGCGACAGGCCGACGATCTCCGCGCACTCCGTGGCGGTCGCACCGGCCTCGATCGAGCTGAGGTGTTCCGTGATCGCGAGTCGGGCCGGGTGGGCCAGCGCCCGCATCACCTGCGGATCGCTGATGGTCACCCGGGGTCGCTCGGCAGGCGGCTCGGTCATCCCCCCATGATCCCGGCCGCCGGTCGTCGACCACCACCGGCAACGGCAGGACGGTGCGCCGGAGCCGGCGGCGACGACCGGTCCGCACGCCTGCGCATGGGCGCCGGGCCCGGAGGCGGTGAATTCGGTGGAGCGGGAGCCGGTGTGCGCGTAAGCTGGCAGGCCGCTTGACGGCCAGGGTGAGGTGAGCACCGCATCGGACGTCCCGCGCCGGGGGCGGCCATCCGCCCGCCGGACACGCGAGCGATCAGCAGATGACCTCGATGGGATTCAGCGTGACCGCAGTCGACCTCGACCTCGACACCGACCTCGCCGCCGAGCGCGAGCACCTCGCCACCTCCCGGGCCGCCCTGGCCCGGATGCGGGAACGCGCCGAGGCCCTCTTCGCCACCGGCGACCAGGTGGCCGGCGACGCCTACGCCGCCGAGACGCTCGGGCGCACCCTGGCCCGCCGGGTCGCCGAACTCGCCGACGACCCGACCACGCCCCTCTTCTTCGGCCGCCTCGACTTCGGCCCGCCCACCGGCGCCGCAGCCGCCGGCTCGGCCGCCGACGGCTGGACCGCCAACCCGTCCACCGCCGGCACACCCGCCGACGGCACGCCCGGTGGCGGCGACGACGGGGTGGGTCCCGGGCACCCCGACCACGCCGGCCGGCGCTACCACGTGGGGCGGCGGCACGTCACCGACGAGCGGGGCGAGCCGCTGGTGCTGGACTGGCGGGCACCCGTCTCCCGGTCGTTCTACCGGGCCAGCGCCCGCGACCCGCAGGGCGTGGCGGTACGACGCCGCTTCGGGTTCAGCAGCGGGACGCTCACCAGCTTCGAGGACGAGCGCCTCGACCGGGGCGAGGAACTCGGCACGGCCAGCCGGATCCTGACCGCCGAGATCGAGCGGCCCCGCGTCGGGCCGATGCGGGACATCGTCGCCACCATCCAGCCGGAGCAGGACGAGCTGGTCCGGGCCGACCTGGCCGACTCGATCTGCGTACAGGGCGCGCCGGGCACCGGAAAGACGGCGGTCGGCCTGCACCGGGCCGCGTACCTGCTCTACCTGCACCGGGAGCGGCTGCGCCGCGCGGGTGTGCTGATCGTCGGGCCGAACCGGGCCTTCCTGTCGTACATCGCGGCGGTGCTGCCGGCGCTCGGCGAGGTCGAGGTCGAGCAGGCCACGGTGGAGGACCTGGTCGCCCGCGTGCCGGTGCGGGCGGTCGACGACCCGGCGGCGGCGTCCGTCAAGCACGACGTGCGGATGGCCGAGGTGCTGCGCCGGGCGATCGACGCGCACATCGGCGAGCCGACCGAGCCGATCACGGTCTCGGACGGCTCCTACCGCTGGCGGATCGGGCTGGACCCGCTGCACCGGCTGGTCGAGGAGACCCGCCGGGAGCGGTTGCCGTACGCCACCGGGCGGGAACGCGTCCGGGCCCGGGTGGTGGCTCTGCTCCAGCGGCAGGCCGAGTCGCGGCGGGCCGAGTCGCCGAGCGACGCCTGGCTGCGCCGGATGGGCAGGTGCGCGCCGGTCGCCGCCTTCCTCGACGCGGTCTGGCCGGCGCTCACCCCGGAAGGGCTGGTCCACCGGCTGCTCACCGACGCCGAGCTGCTGGCCGCCAGCGCTGACGGGTTGCTGACCGCCGACGAGCAGGCGCTGCTGCGCGGGACACCCGACCTGGTGGCGGCAGGCGGCGCGGCGGATGCCCCGCGTCCGGCGCGTCGCGCCGCGGCAGCCGGGACGAAGCTCGGGCGCACCCCGAAGGCCACGAAGTGGACGGCGGCGGACGCGGTGCTGATCGACGAGGCGGCCGGGCTGGTCGAGCGGCCGGCCGGCTTCGGCCACGTGGTGGTCGACGAGGCGCAGGACCTGTCGCCCATGCAGTGCCGGGTGATCGCCCGACGCAGCGAGCACGGGTCGATCACGCTCCTCGGCGACCTGGCCCAGGGCACCGCACCGTGGGCCGCCGCCGACTGGCGGGAGTCCCTGCGCCACCTGGGCAAGCCGGACGCGGTGGTGGTCCCGCTGACGGTCGGCTTCCGGGTGCCCGCCGCCGTGGTCGCGTTCGCCAACCGGCTGCTGCCGGCGCTCGCCGTCGACGTGCCGCCGGCGGAGTCGCTGCGCCGCGACGGCGCGCTCGACGTGCGTACCGTCGCCGACCTGACCGCCGCGACGGTGGCCGAGGTGCGCGCGGCGCTGGCGTTCGACGGCTCGGTCGCGGTGATCGCCGCCGACGACGCCGTCGACGGGCTGCGGGCCGCCCTCGCCGCCGCCGGGGTCGAGACCGCGACCGTCGACGACCCGGCCGCCGCGGCGCGCGTCACGGTGGTGCCCGCGACGCTGGTCAAGGGCCTGGAGTACGACCACGTCATCGTCGTCGAGCCGGCGGCGATCGTGGCGGCCGAGCCGCGCGGCCTGCACCGGCTCTACGTGGTGCTCACCCGGGCCGTCTCCCGCCTCGCCGTGCTGCACGCCGCCCCACTGCCCGCGCCGCTCGGCTGACCGGCCCTCGGTCGGCGCGGTTGACGGGGCGGATTCAACCGGTGGTCGCAACACCGGGTTGTTGGAGCGATTGTAGGTGTTCGTCGAGGGCTTCGGCGGGTGTCTTCCAGCCGAGGGTTTTC
>NZ_JBFAAF010000062.1:0-45702 GCF_040639595.1 Micromonospora sp. NPDC023814 | reverse complement strand
CGGCCGACGTCGATCGGCCAGATGTTCGCCGTGGACATGGGCAACGGCACGGTCGCCCGGGCGGGCCCGGCGCCCAGGGCGCGCGCGCCCGGCCCAGTGCGGTGTCGAGTTGCCCGAGCAACGCGTCGTGGGCCGCGCCGAGCAGCGCGCACCGGGCACCGGCGAGCGCGACGAGATGGTCCTCGGTCACCGAACCGGCGGTCACCTTGCCGACCGCCTCGGCCACCAGGTCGCCGAGCGGGGTGGGGGCGAGCGCTCCGGGCAACGCGGCCAGCGCCGCCGCGTCCTCCTCGTTCACCCGGGCGAACCCGCGGACCAGGGCGCCGTCGAGACCGGCGACGAGGTCGAGGGCGTCGGTCAGACCGGTCGGTGCGCCGTCGCGCAGGACGGCGAGCTGCGTGCCGAGCATCAGCGGCCCGCCCCGGTGGCCGGGAACCAGTGCAGCTCGGGCAGGGGCGCCGTGCTGCCGGGGAGTTCCAGATAGGACAGGTGGCGCAGGAAGCGGCTGAACACGACCGCGGCGGGCGTCGGCTCGTGCCGCGCGTCCAGGGCGGCGATCAGGTCCGCGCCGCCGCTCGCCCCGTCGCCGACCTCGACCCGCAGGTAGCGGGCGACCCGGTCGACGCCGTACTGGAGGACGGCCTCGTCCACGAGGGCGTGCAGGTGCTTGCACAGGGCACCGCGCAACCCGCCGCAGGGGCGGTTGTTGTTGGTGCTGCAGTGGTAGGCGTGGGTGCCGGCCGCGATCGAGGACACGTAGACCCGCTCGACGTCCGACCCGCTCGACACCACGCCCTGCAACCGCCCGTCGGCCAGCTCCACGAAGGGCACCTTGGCCAGCTTGCGGGGCCGCGCGGGCGGTACCACCCGCACGGTGCTGCGCCGTCTCCACGCGGCCAGTTCCGCGTCCGCCACTGTCCGAACCTCCCGTCCGCCGCCGCGCGGCGCCGCCGTGACCACGCCGACGCCGGATGGACCCGGCGCCGCCGTCACGACGAGGATCATGGACCACGGGTGCGACATCGTCGCCCGGGGGCCGGCAATCCCAGGGGGCGACGACGGCCGGCGCGGCGCCGCGGGTGGTCGGGGTCAGGGCGGCACGGGCGTACGACGAGGCGTCGCGTCTCCGACACCGACCCGCGTTCATCAGATCTCGCCTAATTAAGTTGAAGTTGATATAAATGACGGGTGCACGCCTTCGATGTGCTCGGCGACCCGGTGCGGCGCCGCATCCTCGAACTGCTCACCGGCGGTGAGATGACCGCCGGCGGGCTGTGCGACGTGATCCGGCGCGAGTTCGGGATCTCCCAGCCCGCCGTCTCGCAGCACCTCAAGGTGTTGCGGGACAACGGCTTCGCCACCGTGCGCGCGGAGGGGACCCGACGGCTCTACACCGTCGACCCCCGGCCCCTGCGGGAGGTCGACCAGTGGCTCGACCACTTCCGTCGGTTCTGGACGCCACCCCTGCAGGCCCTCGCGACCGAGCTCGCCCGAGGCATGCGCGAACGGCGGCTACGCGGGCGGCCCGGCGACGCGCCCGACGACGACCGCTGAGGGCGCCGCCGCCGGAGAAACGTGCGGCGTTCTGTCGGAGCCGTCGGGCAGACTCTCCGGCATGTCACCGCGATCCGTCGCCGACCTCGTCGCCGCCACGCAGGCCGGCGAGAGGGTCCGCTACCTGCACTTCTGGGGCCACCGGCCGCGCCGCGACGGCGGCGTCGGGCCCGGCTGCCTGAGCCAGTGGTGGCCGGCCCCGTTCCGCGACGGCGGCCGGACGTATGCCACCGCCGAGCACTGGATGATGTGGCACAAGGCGATGCTGTTCGGCGACGCGGACGTCGCCGCCCAGGTCCTGGCGGCCGGGCACCCGCACCGCGCCAAGTCGCTCGGCCGCCGCGTGCGCGGTTTCGACGAGGCGACCTGGGCGGCCCGACGCTACGACATCGTGGTGGCGGGCAGCGTCGCCAAGTTCGGCCAGCACGACGACCTGCGGGCGTTCCTGCTGACCACCGGCGAGCGGGTGCTCGTGGAGGCCAGCCCGGTGGACCGCGTCTGGGGCATCGGGCTGGCCGCCGACGATCCGCGCGCGGAGGATCCGCAGGCGTGGCAGGGCGCGAACCTGCTCGGCTTCGCCCTGATGGACGCCCGCGACGCCCTCCACGCGGGCGGTTCGCGACCGCAGGACCGCTGCCGGGCGGCTCCGGAGCACGGCGGGTAACGTGCTGCGGCATGACGGCCGCCGCGTACTCCCACTGCTCCTTCTGCGGCGTGGCCTACCCGGCGGCGGCCGGGTGGCCGCGGGTCTGCGCGGCCTGCGGCGAGACCGTCTGGCGCAACCCGCTGCCCGTCGCGGTGGCGGTGCTGCCGGTCCGCACGGACGCGGGCCTCGGCGTGGTCGTCGTCCGCCGGGACATCGAGCCGGCGCGCGGCCTGCTCGCGCTGCCGGGCGGCTTCATCGAGTACGGCGAGGAGTGGCAGGACGCCCTGGTCCGGGAGCTGTGGGAGGAGACCGGCCTGCGCGCCGACGCCGCCGACGCCCGCCTCTTCGCGGTGCACAGCGCCCCGGCCGGCGGCACGATGATGGTCTTCGGGGAGCTGCCCGAGCAGCGGGCCGAGGCGCTGCCGCCCTCGGCACCCACCGAGGAGGCCACCGAGTGGCTGGTGCTCACCGAGCCGACGGAGTTGGCCTTCTCCACCCACACCCGGGTGCTCGCCGACTTCCTCGCGCAGCGGGCGGCCTGACCCGGGCCGCACCGCGTTGCCTGCCCCGGTCGGCACCGCACTGCCTGACCCAGGCCCGGCACCGACGCGCGGCCTGACCCGGGCCCGTATCGTCCGGCGCCGGCCTCGGTCGGGCTCGGGGCGTGGCCGGTCAGACCGCGAGGTAGCGGGCGGGCACCGCGTCGGTGAGCCAGACCCCGTTGGCGCTGCGGTAGAAGGCGTGCCCGTCGCGGGCCATCCCCGCCGCGTCCACCGTCAGGATCACCACGTCTCCCCGCCGGCGGGCGCCCACCTGCCGGGCGGTCACCACGTCCGGTGACAGGTGGACGTGGTGCCGGCCGCCCCGGTGCAGGCCGGTCGCCCGGATGGAGTCGAGGGCGACGCTGCTGGTGCCGTGGTAGAGCCGCGCCGGCGGCGGACACGGCGTGAGCCCCAGGTCGACCGGGATGGAGTGCCCCTGGTTGGCCCGGATCCGCTCGACACCGTCGGGGCCGCGTTCGACGGCGAAACGCTGCTTGTCGTTGCCGGCGACGACGGCGTCGAGGTCGACGCGGTCGACCCGCAGCGCGGTGAGCAGGTCGTCGACCGGCACCCAGCCGGCCCCGTCGGGCACGAGGCCGAACCGGGCGGGCTGGTGCCGCAACGCCAGGGACATCCGCTTGCTCAGCCCCACCATCGCCCGATGATCCACCCCCGAAGTCTGCCTCCCCGAGCATGATCCGCGCCAGGCGACTGGGCGGGCTGCCGGCGGTCAGGCGGCGGGCCGGTCGGCGGTCGGGCGGCGACGGCGGGCCGGGTCGGTGAGCGCCGGCGGGCGCCAGACGCCGTCCGGGGCGTACAGGTCGGTGCCGGGTGGGACGATCTCGTCGATCCGGTCGAGCGTGGCGTCGTCGAGGGTCAGCGCGGCGCCGGCGAGCAGCCCGTCGAGCTGCTCCATCGTCCGCGGCCCGAGGATCGCCGAGGTGACCCCGGGGTGGGCCACGGTGAACGCCACGGCCAGCTCCGGCAGCGAGCAGCCGACCTCCCCGGCCAGCTCGACCAGCCGCTCGACCGCCTGGTACTTGGCGGCGTTGCCGGGGATCGACGGGTCGAACCGGGCCGGAGTGAGCGCGGGTCGGCCGGCGGCCAGGTCGACGGGGCGGCCATGGCGGTAGCGGCCGGACAGGAAGCCCGAGGCGAGCGGGCTCCACACGAGCACCCCCATGCCGTACCGCTGACAGACCGGGAGCACGTCGGCCTCGATGCCCCGGGCCAGGATCGAGTACGGCGGCTGCTCGGTGCGGAACCGGCCGAGGCCGCGCCGCTCGGCGACGTGCTGCGCCTCGACGATCTCCTCGGCCGGGAAGGTGGAGCAGCCGAACGCCCGGATCGTGCCGGCCCGGACGAGGTCGCTCAGGACGCCGAGGGTCTCCTCGATGTCCGTGGTGTGGTCGGGGCGGTGCACCTGGTAGAGGTCGATCCAGTCGGTGTCGAGCCGGCGGAGGCTGTCCTCGACGGCCCGCAGGATCCAGCGTCGGGAGTTGCCGCCCCGGTTGCGCCCCTCCCCCATCGGGAAGTGCACCTTGGTGGCGAGCACGACGTCGTCCCGGCGGCCCCGCAGCGCCCGGCCGACGATGCGTTCGCTCTCGCCGGCCGAGTACATGTCGGCGGTGTCGACCAGGTTGACGCCGCGGTCGAGGGCGGCGTGGATGATCCGGACGCAGTCGTCGTGGTCGGGGTTGCCGACCGCGCCGAACATCATCGTGCCGAGGGCGTGGACGCTCACCTCGATGCCGGTGCCGCCCAGGACGCGGTAACGCATGCTCGTGCTCCTCGTGTCGCCGCGCCCGGCGTGGGTCCGCCGGGCGTCCGGGCCACGCTAGGAATTCGAGCGCGCTGGAAGTCAACACCGGAGCCACCCGGGTCGCCGGTCGGTCTCCGGTGCGCGTCGCCGCCGGCGTCGGGCCGCCGGTCAGCGGACCGCACGGCCACCGGCGGGGCAGCCGGTCAGCGGGGCAGGCCGTCGTCGGTCGCCGGGGAACGGGCGAGGTAGCCGCTGGCCTGCAGGTCGAACAGCTCCCGGTAGAGGCCGTCGGCCGACATCAACTCGTCGTGGGTGCCCTGCTGGACGAGCCGGCCCTGCTCCATGACGAAGATCTGGTCGGCGTGCCGGACGTTGGCCAGCCGGTGGGTGATCAGCACGACGGCCCGGTCGGGGCGGCGACGCAGGTGCTGGAAGAGCGCGTGTTCGGCCCGCGCGTCCAGGGCGGCCGACGGCTCGTCGCAGATCAACAGGGCGGCGTGCCGGTAGAGGCCCCGCGCGGCGACGAGCCGCTGCCACTGCAGGGTCAGCGCCGGCAGCGCGGCGCGGACGCGGTCCGGGGTGGGCCCGGCGGTGAACAGCTCGCGCAGGATGCTGGTCGTGGCGAGCAGCCCGAAGGTGGTCATCACCCCGGCGGCGACGTTCAGGCCGATCGAGGTGACGGTGTCCCGGCGGCTGGTGGCCCAGGCCAGCGCAACCGCCTCCCGGACCAGCCGGGGCAGTCGGCGGGCGACCGCCCAGAAGCTGGTGTGGGCGAACTCCCGCGCGTGGTGCATCCAGTCCGCGTCCTCCAGCTCCGGCAGCAGCGCGGTGGCGGAGGCGTCGTCGGGGTGGTCGTCCTCCCCGGACGGCTGGCGCTGGCGGGTCATCGACTCCACGGACGCTCCTCGGGCGGCGGGGCTGACCGGATGCCCCCGCCGGGCGGGGTGGCCGTGACGCGTCCGACCGGCGAGGACCGCCCGAGACTACTGGCTGCGATCGCACGATGTCTCCACGTGTCCGGCGTGTCGAACGAGCGTGCTAACGGCGTGTCGCGGGGCCGGCCCGCGCCACCGCCCGGCTGGTCCGGCGACGCCCCGCCCCACGGTCGGCCCCGGGTGCCCGCGACCACGCACGCCGGCCCGGCCACCGCCGGAGGTGACCGGGCCGGCATGGATCAGGCCGCGGCGCCCGGGCCGGTGACGGCGGCCGTGATCTCCACCTCGATCAACGCGCCCGGCAGGAAGAGGCGGTTCACCTCCACCGTCGTGCTGGCGGGCGGGGGCGTGGCGGTGAAGAGCCGACGCCGGACCGAGGCGTACCCGGGCAGGTCGCCGAGGTCGGTCATGAACGTCCGGATGTGCAGCACGTCCGCCAGTCCCGCGCCGTGGGCCGACAGCACGCCGCCGACGATCTCGAAGATCCGTTCGGACTGCGCGACGATGTCGCCCGGCCCGACCAGGTGGCCGGTGTCGTCGACGGCGACCTGGCCGGCGAGCACCAGCAGAGCGCCGCCGGGCAGGTCGAGGCGGGCCACGTGGGCGAACCGGTCGCCGAACGGCGCGGCGACGGCCGGCGGATTGTCGAGGGTGAGGTTCACGAGCGCTCCAGGTTGACGAGGGTGGCGATGTCGGCGGTCGGGTCGGGGGCGGCGTCGAGCACGGTGCGGGTCGCCCGGACCAGCGGGGCCGCGGTGGCGCCGAGCGCGGCGCGGGCCAGGTCGAGGTCCTTGCCGGCGAGGGCGACCGGGAAGTCGGCGTCACGGGCGGCGGCCCGCCCGAGCACGCCGCCGAGCGGACCGCCGGCCAGCGCGTCGAGGGCGGCGGTTGGGTCGACGCCGACGGCGCGGGCGACCGCGAGGGTGTCGGCCAGCCCGCCGAGGGCCACGAGCAGCGCCGTGTTGAGCACGAGCTTCAGCGCGGCCCCGCTGCCGGTGCCGCCGCAGTGACGTACGGCGCCGAGCGCCGCCAGGACGGGGCCGACCCGGGCGACGGCGTCGTCGGTGCCGCCGGCGAGCACCCGCAGCCGGCCGGCGCGGGCGGCGGTCACGCTCCCGCCCACCGGGGCGTCGACGAGGTCGACGGTGGCGGGCAGCCGCGTCGCCAGAGCGTGGACGGCGGCCGGGCCGATGGTGGACATCTCGACCAGGCAGGCGCCTGGTGGCAGGGCCGGGGCGGCCCCGTCCGGCCCGAACAGCACCGCCTCGGCGGCGGCGGCGTCGGTGAGCATCGTGATGGCGACCTCGGCGTCGCGGGCGGCCCCGGCCGGCGTCCGGGCCACGTCCGCGCCGGCCTGCCCGAGCGGGGCGGCGCGGGCGGCGGTGCGGTTCCACACCGTCACCTGGTGACCGGCGTCGAGCAGGCACAGGGCGACCGACGCCCCCATCCGCCCGGTGCCGAGTACGGCGATCTTCGTCATGCGGGAACCGTAGGCAGCGCGCTGCCATGCGACCAACGAATCTTTCCGATGGCCGCCATGCGAGTGACGCATGGGTCCGCGTACGCTCGCGGGATGCAACCGCTGGCCCTGGAGGTGTTTCGGACGGTGGCCCGGCACGGCTCGATCACGGCCGCCGCCCGCGAGCTGCGCTACACGCAGTCGGCGGTCTCCCGGCAGGTCGCCGCGCTGGAGGCCGACCTCGGGGTGGTGCTCTTCGACCGCCTTCCGCGCGGCGTCGCGCTGACCGAGCCGGGGCGGTGCCTGCTGCCGCACGCCGACGCGGTGCTGGAGCGGCTGGCCACCGCGCACCGGGATCTCGACGCGCTGCGCGGGCTGGGTGGCGGCCGGCTGCGGGTGGGCGCGTTCCCGACCGCGATGGCGGCCCTCGTGCCGCGCGCGCTGGCCGGATTCCGGGACGCGCACCCGCGGGTGGCCCTGTCGGTGGTGGAGGGGCGGACGCCGGACCTGCTGGAGCGGCTGCTCGCCGGCGACGCCGACGTCGCCGTGGTGAGCGCGCCGCCCGACCGCCCGCTGGACCCCGGGCGCTTCGACCTGCACCACCTGCTCGACGAGCGCCTGCTGGTCGCGGTCGCCCGGCAGCACCGGCTGGCCCGGCGCCGCACGGTGCGCCTGGCGGAGCTGGCCGACGACCCGTTCGTCGCCGGGTCGCCCGGCGGCGAGGACCCGTTGATGCGCGCCACCATGCCGCCCGGCTTCCGGCCCCGGGTGGACATCGTCGCCGCCGACTGGACCGGCAAGCTGGGCTGCGTGGCGGCCGGTCTCGGGGTCGCGCTGGTGCCGGCGCTGGCGGTCCGGGCCGCCCCGGCCGACCTGGCCCTGCTGCGCCTGCACGCCGACGACGCGCCGGCCCGCCGGGTGTACGCGGCCACCGCCGCCGGGCGGCACCACCCGCCCACGGTCGCCCGCCTGCTCGCCGGCCTGGCCGGGGAGGCCCGCCGGCTCTGAACGGGCACCGGGCCCGTCACCCGGGGCGCCGGGCGGATATCCTCCACGGGGTGAACGCGGGCCGGCAGACCGAGCGCACGCTGATCGCCTCGAACAAGAAGGCGCGGCACGACTACACGATCCTGAAGACCTACGAGGCGGGCATCGTGCTGGCCGGCACGGAGGTCAAGTCGCTGCGCGAGGGCCGGGCGTCGCTGGTCGACGCGTTCGCCCAGGAACACGACGGCGAGCTCATGCTGCACGGCCTGCACATCGCCGAGTACGGCTTCGGCAGCTGGACCAACCACGCGCCCCGACGGACCCGCAAGCTGCTGCTGCGCCGGGTGGAGATCGCCCGGATCCTGGAGAAGACCCGCGAGGGCGGGCTGACCCTGGTGCCGCTGTCGATGTACTTCGCGGGCGGCTGGGCGAAGGTCGAACTCGCTCTGGCCAAGGGCCGCAAGTCGTACGACAAGCGGCAGGCGCTGGCCGCGCGGGACGCCGACCGAGAGATCGCCCGCGAGCTGGGCCGCCGCCTCAAGGGCCGCACCGCCCGGCGGGGCTGACCCCACCGCCACCCCCTTTCTGGTTCACCGCCTGCGATGTCGCCACGTCACGCTGCGTCGTCGCGGCGCGCCTGTCGGTGCTTGACGGGGCGTCGCCGCCCGTGGTCTGCTCGACACGAGTCGGTAATGGCAATCGTAGTCATTATCAGTGAGCCCGAGGAGAAGCATGTCTCTCACCGTCTCCCCCGCCCTGCTCGACGCCGCCGAGCGCGGTCCCGTCGACGACACCGAGTTCATCGCCTGCGTCCGCGACTCGCTGCCGTACGCCTGGCAGACCGTCAGTCGGGTGGTCGCCGAACTGGAATCCACCGGCACGGACCACGCCGACAACGTGATCCCGCCGCCCACCGACGCCGAGCGCGGCCAGCTGCTGCGGGCGCTCGCCAGCGACGCCATCCGGGCCGGGCTGGAGCGGCACTTCCAGGTGAAGCTCGCGTTCCAGAACTGCCACCGGGTCGCCGCGTTCCGCCCGGCGGCCGTCGACTCCGACGCCTACCGGCGGTTCGTCTCCGCCCGGGGCCAGCTGCTCAACCAGTCCCCCGAACTGCGCAACTGCTGACCCGCCCGGTCGCGGCCGCGGGCGGGACGGGACGCCGTGCCGCCCGCCGGTCGACGGACAGGCCGCGGACGCGCGGCCCGCGTTGGGTCAGCGGGGGCCCGGGGAGGAGGGCGGCGCGGGCGGGGCGGCGGGACCGGGGGCCGGCAGGCGGCCGAGGCAGCGCGGGTCCGGCCGGCCCACCGGCTGCCGGGGGATCATCCAGTCCAGCGCCGTCTCCTCCACGTGCCAGCCGTACACGTCGACCCGGCTGACCGGGATCCGCCCGGGGTCGGGGCAGAGCCGCTGGCCGCGTACCAGGTCGTTGGGCAGGAAGCGCACCTCGCCCCGCCCGTCGAGCACGATCGTCATCCGGTCGGTGACGGTGACCGCCTGGCCGCGTACCACCTCCCGGGCCGGGCCCGACTCGGCGCCGACCTCCACGGCGACGGCGGGCAGCAGCGGGACCCGCAGGAAGACCACCCCCATCACCAGCGGCACCACCGCCGCCACCGCGTACGCCAGGGTGCGGGTCAGCGCCGGGGCGACGGGGCGCGGCACCGGGCCGGTGAGCACCGCCGCCCCCAGCGGCGGCACGACCAGCAGCACGGCCGTGGCCAGCTCCCCGTGCCGGCCGGCGGCCACGACGGCCGGCGCCAGGCAGGCGTAGCTCGCGGCCCCCGCGACGACGGGCAGCACCAGGCCGGTGACCAGGATCCGGCGGGGCCGGTCCGGGTGGCGCAGCCGGGTCCGCAGCGCCAGCAGCCAGAGGGCGAGCATCAACAGCAGCGGCAGGAACCGCAACTGCCAGGTGAGGGCCGCCAGCGCGATCGCCGCCACCAGGACCCAGCCGGGGGTACGCACGGTGCCGTAGGCGAGCAGCGAGCGTTCGGGGTCGAACCGGTCAGGCGCGCTGACCTGGAGCAGCCGGCCGAGGGCGGCCAGCACCAGCACGACCAGCGGGAACGCCCACACCAGCGCGATCAGCAGGGCGCTGAGCAGCCCGAGCGGGCTGACGTACTGCACCAGCAGCAGCATCGTCGGCATGTCCTGCCGGCTGAGCCGCCACAGCCGCAGCACGAGCAGCAGCACCGGGAACGCGGGCAGCAGCGTCAGCAGCCACTGCTGCGCCTGTTGCGCCTGCTTCGTGCCCGGGCGGCGGTCCGGACGCCCGACGGCGGCCGGCTCGGAGACGGCAGCGCCCATCTCTCCCACGGCCACTGCCGCACCTCCACCTTCTCGTCGGGCTCCGGCTGCCGGCCGACCGCCACCTGCTGCGGGTTGCTGTACTGCTGCTCCGAGGCCAGATAGCGGTCGAACGCCGCCTTCCACCGGTCGCCGTCCGGGCCCTTCGCGGACTGGTAGAGGGAGAGGTTGACGAGGTCCCGCATCGCCGGGTTGGGCCCCGTGTTCACCCCCCACTTCTCCGCCGCGTCCGCGCCGATGTCCCAGTGCCGCAACTCCGTACGCCGCAGCAGCTTCGTCGCCGGCGGCAGCTCGCCGGGCGGACGCGGGCCCACGAAGCCGGCCAGGATCGCCGCGTCGGTGGTGACGGCGTCGACCTCGCCGTCGTAGAGCGCCTGGACGCACTGGCTGATCCGGTTGCGACCGATCGGGTTCGCGCCCGCCTCGCGCAGGCGCTGCTCCGACGTGGACGTCCCCAGCGTGCAGACCTTCGCCCTGTCGAGGTCCCGCAGGCTGGCGACCTGCCGGCGGTCGGACGCCCGCGTCAGCACCGACTGCTCGGTCTCCAGGTAGGGGAAGGAGAAGACCACGCCCTGGTCCCGGCGCTCCTCCGTGATGCTGTAGGAGGCGATGACCAGGTCGACCGTGACGAAGCTGCCGTCGGTGTCGCGGGCCTGCCGTCGGGCCCGGTCCTCGCTCTCGATCGGCAGCAGCGTCACCTCCGGCGCGTCGAAACCCAGGTCCTCGGCGATCATGTAGGCGATGTCGATGTCGAAGCCCTCGAACGCGCCGTTCTCCAGTTTCTGCGCCACCCCGGGCTGGTCGTCCTTCACCCCGATGAGCAGCCTGTCGCGGTTGGTCAGCCCGGCCCGCTCGCGCAGCTCGTCCCAGGTGGGCGGGCCGCTGGCCACGATCACCCGCACCGCGGCGACCGCGACCACCACCAGCAGGAGCAGCAGCACCGCCAGGCGCACCTGCCGGGACCGCGACACGCCACCAGCCGCCGCCACGGCCGGCAGGCCCGGCGAGTCGCTGCCGGTCTCCTTGTCCTGACCCAACTCGGCCTCCCGGTCGCCGCCCGCGCGAGCCCTCCATTGTGGTGCACGTCGCACCGCCGCGACAGTACGGAAAGCGACCGACACCGTCCGTGTCGACACCCCGGCCGAATCGCGCCCGCGTCGCTGGCCGGCCCCAGGCACGTACCCGTTTCTCCGACCCGCCCTGCCGTGACGGCCCGTGCCGCCGGCCCGCCGGCGGCGGCGCCCGTGCCGCCGGCCGACCCCGCCGTGCGTCGACGTCGCCCGCCCCGGCGGCGTCCACCCCCGACGCATGCCGCCTCCCCGCGCGCCGACCGCACGATGCCTGCCGCCTCCCGCGAACGCCAGGGCCAGCCGCCCAGGAGACGGCAATCGCGAGGGCAGAGGGGCCTGATCCATCGCATCTGCCGGATGGTTAGGATGGCCCGGTGACGATGTTCCGCATCGGCGAGGCGGCCGAGTTGCTCGGGGTCAGCGCCGACACCGTGCGCCGGTGGGTGGACGCCGGCCGGCTCGCCGCCGACCGCGACGAGCACGGGCACCGGGTGATCGACGGAGTCGACCTCGCCGCGTTCGCGCGCGGGCAGGCCGCCGACCCCGACGAGCGGTCGGATTCCTCCTCGGCCCGCAACCGGCTGCGCGGCATCGTGGTCAACGTCGTCAAGGACACCGTCATGGCGCAGGTCGACATCCAGGCCGGGCCGTTCCGGATCGTCTCGCTGATGAGCCGGGAGGCCGTCGACGAGCTGGACCTGCGGGTCGGCTCGCTGGCCGTCGCGGTGATCAAGTCGACCACGGTGGTGGTGGAACGGGCCACCACCCCGGCCAGCAGCAGGGGGAGGCAGACATCGTGACGGCGACACCTCGGCCACGGCCCGGACGCCCGGGCCGGCGCTGGCTGCGTACGGTGGCGGCGGTGCTCGCCCTCGCGGGCCTGGCGGGCTGCGGCGGCGGGGGCTCGGCCGCCGGGGGCCCGGCCGGCGGCACGGGCGTCGGCGGCACGGTGACGGTGTTCGCCGCGGCCTCGCTGACCGAGTCGTTCACCCGGCTCGGCCGGGACTTCGAGGCGGCCCACCCGGGCACCACCGTGGTCTTCAACTTCGCCGGCAGCTCGGCGCTGGCCGCCCAGATCAACCAGGGCGCACCGGCCGACGTGTTCGCCGCGGCGGCGACGCGGAACATGGCCACGGTCACCGAGGCCGGCAACGCCGACGGCGACCCCGCCATCTTCGCCCGCAACCAGCTCGTCGTCGCCGTGCCGAAGGGCAACCCGCGCGGCGTGACCGGGCTGGCCGACCTGACCCGCCCCGGGCTGACCGTCGCGCTCTGCGCCGAGCAGGTGCCCTGCGGCGCGGCGGCGCGCACGGCACTCGACGCCGCCTCGGTCAGCCTCACCCCGGTCACCCTGGAGCAGGACGTCCGGGGCGCGCTGTCGAAGGTGCGCCTCGGCGAGGTCGACGCGGCCCTCGTCTATCGCACGGACGCGCTGGCCGCCACGGCCGACGTGACCGCCGTCGAGTTCCCCGAGTCCGCCCGCGCCGTCAACGACTACCCGATCGTGGCGCTGCGGGACGCGCCCAACCGGGACGGCGGGCGGGCCTTCGTCGCGTACGTCCGCTCGGAGCGAGGGCGGACGGTGCTCACCGAGGCCGGCTTCCAGGTGCCGTGAGGCGTACCGACGGCGTGCGGCGACGGCGCGGCGCCGGGGTGCCGGTCGCCCTGCTGCTGCCGGCCGTGCTCGGCCTGGCGTTCCTCGTCCTGCCGCTGGTCGGGCTGCTGGCCCGTACGCCGTGGGCCACCCTGCCGCAGCGGCTCACCGAGCCGGGCGTGCTCACCGCGCTGCGGCTGTCCCTGCTGACCGCCACCCTCGCCACCCTGCTCTGCCTGCTGCTCGGGGTGCCGCTGGCGTGGCTGCTGGCCCGCGTCGAGTTCCCCGGCCGCCGCCTCGTACGCGCCCTCGTCACCGTGCCGCTGGTGCTGCCGCCCGTGGTGGGCGGGGTGGCGCTGCTGCTGGTCTTCGGCCGGCGGGGCCTACTCGGCGGCTGGCTCGACGCGACCTTCGGGATCACCCTGCCGTTCACCACCGCCGGCGTCGTGCTGGCCGAGGCGTTCGTCGCGATGCCGTTCCTCGTCATCGCCGTCGAGGGCGCGCTGCGCGGCGCGGACCGCCGGTACGAGGAGGCGGCGGCGACCCTCGGCGCGGGCCGGTGGACGACGTTCACCCACGTCACCCTGCCCCTGGTGGCCCCCGGCCTGGCGGCCGGGGCGGTGCTGTGCTGGGCCCGGGCGCTCGGCGAGTTCGGCGCCACCATCACCTTCGCGGGCAACTATCCCGGCCGGACGCAGACCATGCCGCTGGCGGTCTACCTGGCGCTGGAGACGGACGTGCAGGCCGCCGTGGTGCTCAGTCTCGTCCTGCTCACCGTCTCGGTGGCCATCCTGGCCGGGCTGCGCGACCGCTGGATCACCAGCCCGTGAGCGCGCCCCTGCTCGACGCCCACCTCGTCGTGGACCGGGGCGGATTCCGCCTCGACGTGCCGCTGCGGGTCGCCGCCGGCGAGGTCGTCGCGCTGCTCGGCCCCAACGGCGCGGGCAAGACCACCGCACTGCGGGCCCTCGCGGGCCTGCTCCCGCTGACCGCCGGCCACCTCACCCTCGACGGGGTCGACCTGGACCGGCCGGCACGGCGCGCCTGGACGCCGACGGAGCGCCGACCCGTCGGCGTGGTGTTCCAGGACTACCTGCTCTTCCCGCACCTCACGGCCCTGGACAACGTGGCGTTCGGGCCGCGGCGGCACGGTGCCGACCGGCGCGCCGCCCGGGAGACCGCCCGCGCCTGGCTGGACCGGGTCGGCCTGGCCGAGCACGCCCACCGCCGGCCCCGGCAGCTCTCCGGCGGGCAGGCGCAGCGGGTGGCGCTGGCCCGCGCGCTCGCCGTCGCGCCGGCGCTGCTGCTGCTGGACGAGCCGCTCGCCGCCCTCGACGCGCGCACCAAGCTGGACACCCGGGCGGAGCTGCACCGGCACCTCGCCGCGCACCCGGGGGCCACCCTGCTGGTGACCCACGATCCGCTGGACGCCCTGGTGCTGGCCGACCGGCTGGTGATCGTCGAGGAGGGGCGGGTGGTGCAGGAGGGGGACGCCGCGACGGTCACCGCGCGGCCCCGCACCGACTACGTGGCCCGGCTGGTCGGGCTGAACCTGCATCGGGGCCGCGCCGACGGGCACCGCGTCCGGGTCGCCGACGGGCTGACCCTCACCGTCGCCGACCGCATCGACGGGGACGCGTTCGTCGCCTTCCGGCCGTCGGCGGTGGCCCTGCACCCGTCCCGGCCGGAGGGCAGCCCGCGCAACACCTGGGCGGCGACGGTGGTCGGGGTGCAGCGGCACGGAGACAACCTGCGGGTGCGGCTCGACGGGCCGGTCGAGGTGGCGGCGGACGTCACCCCGGCCGCCGCCGCCCAGCTCCGGCTGGCTCCGGGGCAGCCGGTCTGGGCCGCCGTCAAGGCGGCGGAGACCCACGCCTACCCCGCCGTCTGACGCCGCCGACGCGGCGCGGCGCCGTCAGGGCGCGGGATCGCCGCTGTCAGGGCGCTGGGTCGGCGGCCAGCAGGTCGGCGTGGGCGGCGCGCAGCCTGGCGAGGTCGGGGTCGCTGCCCGGCCGGACGCGGCGGTCGAGCTCGGCCCACGCCTCGGCGAGGGCGGCGGTGACCGCGCGCAGCTCGGCGGAGTGCCGCCGGCTGCTGCGCCGGTGCGCCTCGTCGAGCCGGCGGGCCCAGCCGGCGGTCACGGCGGCGAGGCGGTCCGCGTCGGCGCGGGCCTGGGCGGCCGTGCGGGCGGCGGCGGCCGGCACGATCGCCGCGACCGGTCGGGGATCGCCGTCGCGGGTGACGACGGTGACGGCGTCGGTCAGCTCGGCCAGCGCGACGAGCTGGGTGAACCGGGTGCGCGCCTCGCGCAGCGGCACCGAACGCGGCTGGTCGGTGTGCGGGGTGAGAGCGGGGACAGCCATGGATGGATGGTCGCCGCCGGGTACGACATTTCCGCCCCTCGGCGGTCCAGGGTGGACACGGCGGGCCGAAAATTGCCGCGAGGCGTCCCGGCGCGGGCGGTTACGCTGCCCGCCCGGCGCCGCGCCGCAGCCCCGGTGCGGCGGACCTGCCACCCAGGAGGATGCCGTGTCCAGCCTCGACGTCCGGACGGTCGACCTGCGGGCGATCAACTCGCTGACCAAGTACCCGTCGATCCCGACCTACCACGCCCTCGCCCCCCGCGACGGCGGGCTGCTGGCGGAGTGCGTCGAGTTCACCGGGCCGGTCACCCTCACCGAGAAGGTCGACGGGACGAACGCCCGGATCGTCGTGCTGCCCGACGGCGCGTACCTGATCGGCAGCCGGGAGGAGCTGCTGTACGCGCGTGGCGACCTGATCGGCAACCCGGCGCTGGGCATCGTCGACGCGCTGCGCGACGTGGCCGAGCGGCTGACCGGCGCGGCGGCCGACGACCGGGTCACGGTCTTCTACCTCGAGGTGTACGGCGGCAGGGTGACCGCCGCCTCCCGGCACTACACGGCCAGCCGGCAGGTCGGGCACCGGCTGTTCGACGTGGCGGTGCTGGAGGACCCCGCGCCGATGCTCTCCTGGCCGGCCCAGCGGATCTCGGCCTGGCGCGACGGCGGCGGCCAGCGCTTCCTCGGGGAGGCCGACCTCGTCGCGCGGGCCGACGCGCTGGGCCTGGCGACCGTGCCCCGCCTCGCCACCGTCGCCACCGGGGAACTGCCCCGCGAGATCGACAAGACCCACACGTTCCTCGTCGACCACCTGCCGCGGACCACGGTGGCCCTGGACGGGCCGGCCGGCCGGTCCGAGGGGCTGGTGCTCCGCGCGGCGGACCGCTCGGTCATCGCCAAGGCGCGGTTCCAGGACTACGAGCGCACGCTGAGGCGCCGCGCGGGCGGGCGCTGACCCCGGCTCGGCGGCGCGCCCCCATACGCGCCGCCGGCCCGGCCCCCGCCGCAACTCGCTTGCACCGCCGGGCGCGCCGGGCCGGGATCGACGCGCGGGCCGTGGTGCTCGTCGAGGGCAGGAGCGACCGGGTCGCGCTGGAGACCCTCGCCGCCAGGCGGGGCCGGGACCTCGACGCCGACGGCGTACGGGTGGTGTCGATGGGCGGCGCGACGAACATCGGCCACTTCCTCGACCTGTTCGGCCCGTCCGGACGCGGGCTGCGGCTGGCGGGCCTCTACGACGACGCCGAGGAGGGCTTCTTCCGGCGAGGGCTGGAACGGTGCGGCATCGGCGCCGGCCTGTCCCGGTCCGACCTGGCGGCCCTGGGGTTCCACGCCTGCGTGGCCGACCTGGA
Source organism: Micromonospora sp. NPDC023814 (assembly GCF_040639595.1). Taxonomy (NCBI): domain Bacteria; kingdom Bacillati; phylum Actinomycetota; class Actinomycetes; order Micromonosporales; family Micromonosporaceae; genus Micromonospora; species Micromonospora sp. NPDC023814. The sequence continues at coordinate 29,134 of NZ_JBFAAF010000062.1, read as the reverse complement.
GGACGAGCTGATCCGCGCGGTCGGCGTGGCCGGGGTGCGGGAGGTCATCGCCGCCGAGGGTGAGCTGCGCACGTTCCAGCTGTTCCAGCGGCAGCCGGCCCAGCAGGGGCGCGCCGTCGAGGCGCAGCTGCGCCGGTTCCTCGGCACCCGGTCCGGCCGCAAGAGCGCGTACGCGAAGCTGCTGGTGGGCGCGCTGGAGCCGGACCGGGTGCCCCGCTCACTCGACGCGGTGCTCGCCCACGTCTGACCGGCGGGCCCGCCACTCGGGCGCCAGCACCGACCACACCTGAAGGTCGATCCGCCCGTCCGGGCCGGGGTAGACCGCGCGCAGCGTCCCGTCGTGGCGCATGCCCAGCCGCTTGGCGGTGGCGATGCTGCGGGCGTTGCGGGCGTTGGTGCGCCACTCGACCCGGTGGATGCCCCGTTCCTCGACGGCCCAGTCGACGATCCGCTCCACCGCCCGGCTGACCAGCCCGTGGCCCTCGGCGGCGGGCTCCAACCAGCAGCCCGCCTCGCAGACGCCCGTCGCCGTGTCGAACGAGACGAGCATGACCCCGCCGACCAGCGTGCCCTGCCGCCAGAGGCCCCAGATGCCGCCCGCGTCGAGCGCCCACCGGTCGGCGGCGCGCTGGAGCACGGCCCGGGCGGAGTCGAGGTCGGTGGCCACGAACGACGGCGGCACCCAGGGCGCGATGTGCGCGCGGGCCCGGTCCAGGTGGGCGAGGAACTCCTCGGCCCGCCAGGGTTCGAGGGGACGCATCTCGACGTCCTCGGTCAGGGACAGGGCGAACACGTGACCTCCCATGCGACGGTTGCCGCCACACCTTACCGGTATACACACCGCGTATACATGGTGTGTATAGTGCCCGCCATGTCGATCGGACAGACCTTCCTCGGCCTGCTGGAGGCCACCCCCCGCCACGGCTACGACATCAAACGCCTCTACGACGAGCGCTTCGGCCACGCCCGCCCGCTCGCGTACGGGCAGGTCTACGCCACCCTCTCCCGCCTGCTGCGCAGCGGCCTGGTGGAGGTGGAGGCGGTCGAGCCCGGCGAGGGCCCGGAGCGCAAGCGGTACGCGATCACCGAAGCCGGCGTCACCGACGTCGGGCAGTGGCTGGCCCGGGCGGAGAAGCCCGAGCCTTACCTGCAGAGCATCCTCTACACCAAGGTGGTGCTGGCCCTGCTGACCGGCCGCTCCGCCGCCGACCTGCTCGACGTGCAGCGCGGCGAGCACCTGCGGATGATGCGCGAGCTGACCCGCCGCAAGCGCGACGGCGACCTCGCCGAGCAGCTGATCTGCGACCACGCCCTGTTCCACCTGGAGGCCGACCTGCGCTGGCTGGAGCTGACCGCCGCCCGTCTCGACGACCTCGCCGCGGCGGTCCGGTCGTGACCGCGCCGCTGCTGGTCGCCGAGGACCTGCACCGCTCGTTCGGCCCCACCCGGGCGCTCGCCGGCGCCAGCCTGCGCGTCCACGAGGGCGAGGTGCTCGCCGTGATGGGCTCGTCGGGCTCCGGCAAGTCCACCCTGCTGCACTGCCTCGCCGGCATCGTCCGGCCCGACTCCGGCCGGGTGTCCTTCGCCGGCCGTGACCTCGCGACCCTCACCGACGCCGAGCGCAGCGCGCTGCGCCGGGAGTCGTTCGGCTTCGTCTTCCAGTTCGGCCAGCTCGTGCCGGAACTGACCTGCCTGGAGAACGTGGCGCTGCCGCTGCGGCTGGACCGGGTCGGCCGCCGCGAGGCGGAGCGCCGGGCCGCCGAGTGGCTGGACCGCCTGGAGGTCGCCGAGGTGGCCGGCAAGCGGCCCGGCGAGGTCTCGGGCGGGCAGGGGCAGCGGGTGGCGGTCGCCCGGGCGCTGGTCACCCGCCCCCGGGTGGTCTTCGCCGACGAGCCGACCGGCGCGCTGGACTCGCTCAACGGCGAGCGGGTGATGCGGCTGCTCACCGCTGCCGCCCGGGAGACCGGCGCGGCGGTGGTGCTGGTGACGCACGAGGCGCGGGTCGCCGCGTACTCCGACCGGGAGGTGGTGGTGCGCGACGGCCGCACCCGCGACCTGGAGGTCGCGGCGTGACGCGGCTGCGCCACGGCGCGGCCGACCTGGCCATGGGCGCCCGCATGGTGCTGACCGGCGGCCGCGACGGCTGGCTGCGCGCGGTGCTGACGGCGGTCGGCGTGGGGGTCGGGGTGGCCATGCTGCTGCTCGCCGCCTCGGTGCCCGGCGCGCTGGACGCCCGCGAGGCGCGCGGCGACGCCCGCGACGACCTGCGGATGGGCGCGCCGATCCCGGCCGCCGCGAACACGCTGCTGCTCCGGCAGGTCGACACCGCGTTCCGGGGGCAGCCCGTGCGGGGCCGGATGCTGCAGGCCGAGGGGCCGGCCGCACCGGCGCCGCCGGGCGTGGCGACGCTGCCCCGCGCGGGCGAGGTCGTGGTCTCCCCCGCGCTGCGCGACCTGCTCGACTCCGCCGACGGCGCGCTGTTCGCACCCCGGCTGGGCGGGGCCCGGGTCACCGGGATCATCGGCGACGAGGGCCTGGCCGGCCCCCGGGAGCTGGCCTTCTACCTGGGCAGCGACCGGCTGGGCGCGGACGACGACGCGATCCGGCTGGACGCGTTCGGCGGCGGGATGCCCGGCGAGGGCTTCGGCCCGGTGCTGATGGTGCTGGTGGTCGTCATCTTCGTCGTCCTGCTGCTGCCCATCGCCGTCTTCCTCGGCGCGGCGGTGCGGTTCGGCGGCGAACGCCGCGACCGGCGGCTGGCCGCGCTGCGGCTGGTGGGCGCGGACGCCGCGATGGTCCGGCGGATCGCCGCCGGGGAGGCCGCGACCGCCGCGCTGCTCGGCGTCGCGGTCGGCGGCGCGCTCTTCGCGCTCGGCCGCCAGGTGGTGCCGCTGGTCACCCTGATGGACCTCAGCGTGTACGCCGCGGACGTGCGCCCGTCGCTGCCGCTGGTCGCCGCCGTGGTGGTGGCGGTGCCGGCGCTCGCCGTCGTGGTGACCCTGGTGTCCATGCGCACCGTGCTCGTCGAGCCGCTCGGGGTGACCCGGCGCGCGACGCCGGTGCGCCGCCGGCTGACGTGGCGGCTGCTGCTGCCGGCCGCCGGGCTCGGGCTGCTGCTGGCCGGCACCGCCGGAGTCGCTCCGCTGGGCGCCGAGCAGCAGACGGCGGCCGGTGCGGTGCTGCTGCTGATCGGCGTGGTCACCCTGCTGCCCTGGCTGACGGACCTGCTGGTACGCCGGCTGCGCGGCGGCCCCGTGCCGTGGCAGCTCGCGGTGCGGCGCATCCAGCTCGACAGCGCCACCTCGGCGCGCCTGGTCAACGGCATCGCGGTCGCGGTGGCGGGCACCATCGGGCTGCAGATGCTCTTCGCCGGCGTCTCCGACCGGTTCACCGTCGCCACCGGGCAGGACACCTCCCGGGCCCAGGTGCAGGTGGAGTTCCCCGCCCGCCCCGACGCCGCCGCGGCGCTGGGCCGGCTGGCCGCCGCGCCCGGCGTGACCGGCAGCAACGCCACCCTGCGGACCGTCGTCGGGGCCGCCGGGGGCGGCACGTTGGTCGACCTGCGGATCGGCGACTGCGCCGCGCTGGCCGAGTTCGCCCGGCTCGACGGGTGCGCCGACGGCGACGTCTTCCTGGTCCGCGACGCCACGGCGACGCAGGCGGAGATCCGGCCGGGCGCCACCGTCACGGTGCCGGACGTCGACGGGTCGGCCTGGCAGATCCCCCGGGACACCCGGGCGGCGCCGATCCGTCCCGGCCCCGCCGGCCACGCGCAGACCAGCGTGCTGGCCACCCCCGGTGCGGTCGACGCCGCCCGGCTGGGCCCGTTGCGCGCGGACGCGTACCTGCGGCTCGCGCCCGACCGGCCGGACGCGCTGGAGCACGTCCGCAACGTCGCCGCCGGCGTCGACCCGTTCGCCTCGGTGCTCACCCTGACCGGGACCACGCAGGCCACCCAGTTCGTCAACATCCGGCGCGGCCTCTACGTCGGCGCGGCGGTCACCCTGCTGCTGATCGGGGCCAGCATGCTGGTCGGCGTGCTGGAGCAGCTACGGGAGCGCCGCCGGCTGCTGGCGATGCTGGTCGCGGTCGGCACCCGGCGCGGCACGCTGAGCTGGTCGGTGCTGTGGCAGACCGCCGTGCCGGTGGTGATCGGGCTCGTCCTGGCGGTGGTCTTCGGGCTGGGTCTCGGCGCGGTGCTGCTGCGCATGGTGCGGGAGCCGGTCACGGTCGCCTGGCCGGCGCTGGGCATCTCCACCGGGCTGGGCGCGGCGGTGGTGCTGCTGGTCACCGGGCTCAGCCTGCCGGCGCTGTGGCGGCTGACCCGGCCGGACGGCATCCGCACCGAGTGAGGCCGCGAGCCGGCGTCCCGACCCGCTCAGGCCGGTCGGGACGCCGGCTCGACGCGGGTGAGCAGCTCGGCCAGGTGCACGGCCCGGACGGGGGACCGGCGCCGGCGCAGCCCGGTGCGCAACTGCCGCAGGCAGCCCGGGTTGACCGCCACCACCAGGTCCACCCCGGCGGCCTCGATCTCGTCGAGCTTCGCGTCCAGGATCCGCCGCGACTCCTTCGGCCGCAACAGCGAGTAGGTGCCGGCGGCGCCACAGCAGGTGGCCGCCGAGGGCAGCTCCACGTAGTCGGCGACCTGGCGCAGCAGCGCCCGCGGCTCGGCGAAGACGCCGAGGCCGTTGCGCAGGTGGCAGGAGTCCTGCAGGGCGACCCGGGCGCGCCGGCCGGCCACCCGCAGCTCCGCGCCGGCGGGCCGGTCGGCGAGCCAGGTGGACAGCTCGCGCACCCGGTCGCGGCCGAGCACGGAGGCGAGGTGCGCCGCGCAGCCGCCGGAGGTGGTGACGATCGTGCCCGGCAGGTCCTCGCCGAGGCGCTCGGCCAGCCGCTCGCCGCCGGCCAGGTCGCCGTTGTGCGCGTGCAGCGCGCCGCAGCAGCCCTGCGCGGTGGGGACCGCCAGCCCCGGGTCGAGCGCCCGGGCGGCCCGGCTGACCGCCGGGAACAGGCCCCGCTCGACGCAGCCCAGCATGAGCTGCGCGTCGGGCCCGCCGGCAGCACCGGGCTCGGACGACGGGGCGACGGCCGGGCCGGTCTCGGGCGGCGGGGCGGCGGCCGGGCCGTGGGCGGCGCGGCGGACCAGGCCGAGCAGCCGCAGCACCCACCGCTGCTCGACCAGCAGCATCAGCGCGCGGGCCACCAGCGGCCGGCGCGGGCCGCGCCACTGGTGCACCCGCCACTGCTCCAGCAGGCTGCCGTACTCCACTCCGGCGGGGCAGACCGGTTCGCAGGCGCGGCAGCCCAGGCAGAACGAGGACTGCTCGGCGAGCGTGTCGTCGTCCGGGGGCAGGGTGCCGTCCTGCAGCGCCCGCATCAGCGTGATCCGCCCGCGCGGCGACGACGCCTCGTCGCCGGTCATCGCGTACGTGGGGCAGGCCGGCAGGCAGAACCCGCAGGAGATGCAGCGGGACAGCTGCTCCGGGTTGAACACGTCGCCGGTCACGAGCCCAGCTTTCCGGGGTTGAGGACGCCCGCCGGGTCGAAGGCGCTCTTGATCCGGCGCAGCAGGGCGAGCTGGTCGTCGCCGAGCCGGGCGGCGAGGAACGGCAGCTTCGCCGCCCCCACCCCGTGCTCGCCGGTGATGGTGCCGCCGAGGTCGAGGGCGGCGGCGAAGACGTCCGCGAAGGCCGCCTCGGCCCGGCGTACCGCATCGTGGTCCTCGGCGGAGTCGAGGACGCAGGTGGGGTGCAGGTTGCCGTCTCCGGCGTGGCCGAAGGTGGCGATGGCGACGTCGTGCCGGACAGCGATCGCGTCGATCCGGTCGACCATCTCGGCGATGCGCGGCCGGGGCACGGTGGCGTCCTCCAGGATCGTCACCCCGCCCCGACGGGACAGCGCCGGCAGCGCGCAGCGGCGGGCGGCCAGCAGCGCCTCGGCCTGGGCGACCTCGCGGGCGGTGGTGACCTCCACCGCGCCGGCGTCGACGCAGGCCGCGCCGATCCGGTCGAGGTGGGTGGCGACCAGGTCCGGCGGGCCGTCGTCGCCGAAGAGCAGCAGCGCTCCCGCGTCGGCGCGCAGCCCCAGGTGGGCGAAGTCCTCCACCGCCGTGATGCAGGCCCGGTCGAGGAACTCCAGCGTCGCCGGCACCACGCCGGCCCGGATCACCCGGGCGACGGCCTCCCCCGCCTCGGCGAGCGTCGGGAAGTAGGCGACCCCGGTGTTGCTCGACGCGGGCGCGGGCAGCAGCGCCACCGTCGCCTCGGTGATCACCGCGAGGGTGCCCTCGGAGCCGGTGAGCAGCCGGGTCAGGTCGTAGCCGGCGACGTCCTTCCACAGCCGACCGCCGGTGCGGATCACCTCGCCGGTGGGCAGCACGGCCTCCAGGCCCAGCACGTAGTTGCGGGTCACCCCGTACTTCAGCCCGCGCAGCCCGCCGGCGCAGGTGGCGATGGTGCCGCCGACGGTGGCGACGGTGCGGCTGCCCGGGTCGGGCGCCCAGAGCAGGCCGCGGGCCGCGGCGGCGTCGGCCAGCGCGGCGCTGGTCACGCCGGGCTGCACCCGGGCCAGCAGCTCGTCGGCGCTGACCTCCAGGATCGTGTTCAGCCGGGTCAGCACCAGCACGATCCCGCCGTGCAGCGGCACGGTCGCGGCGCACAGGTTGGAGCCCGCGCCGCGCGGCACCACCGGCACCCCGTGCCGGGTGGCCAGGGCCAGCACGGCGGCGACCTCGGCGGTGTCGGCGGGGAACACCACCGCGTCGGGCCGGTGCGAGAAGAGCGGGGTCGCGTCCCGGGCGTACGCCACGAGGTCGCCGGCCGCGTCGTGCACGTGGGCCGGGCCGACGATGCCGCGCAGCTCGGCGAGGACGGTCGCGGACAGCGCCATGCCAGCCCTTCCCGGCGCGGTTCCGCGCCCGTAGCTTTTTGCCAATTCCGACCTGACAGTCGGCGAAATTTTCAACCGATCATAGAGAGCCGGGCCCGTCAGGTGAAGACGGCACCGGGCCCGTCAGATGATGAAGTGGGTCCAGTAGGCGAGCCAGGTGACGAAGAGAGCGCCCTGGAGGAGGGCGAGGGCGGCGGTCAGCCAGGCGTCGGCGGTGGCGTGCCGGGCCCAGCGGGCCAGCACCAGGCCCACCGGGAACGCGGCGAGCAGGTAGCGCAGCAGGCTCTTGTAGACCGGCGGCCCCATCGACAGCGGCACCAGGACCATGATCAACCCGTACGTGAGGTAGGGCAGCCCGAGGTGGCGGACGCCCGCGACCAGGACCACCAGCACCACGACGGCGCACCACACCCGCAGGGCGTCCCGCGGCGGCGTGCCGGTCAGGCCGTGCCACAGCACCGCCAGCGGGTTCTGCACGGAGATGCCCCAGCCCCTCTCCTGGGCGTGCTTGTAGGCGAACCAGTCGCCGCTCTGCCACCGGCAGAACGCCATGAACGTCAGCCAGCCGGCGGGCACCAGCACCAGCGGCCAACCGGCGCGGAAATACGTCCCCAGCGCGCGCGGGCCCAGCCGGTAGCCGTGCTGCCGCAGCAGCACCAGGGCCAGCGGGAGCACCACGAAGAACCCGACCGAGCGGCTCAGCGACAGGAAGAACCCCACGACGCCCACGAGCAGCCAGCGCCGCCGCTCGGCGTAGTGGAAGGCGGCGAGCGCGAGGCAGAGGAAGAGCGACTCGGTCAGCGCCGCCTGGAACAGGAACGCGGCCGGCAGCAGCACCAGGTAGCGGACGAACCGGCGGGCCGCGGCGTCGTCGCCGAGCAGCCGCTCGCCCAGCCGGTGGGCGTAGTAGAGCATCAGCAGGAACGCGACGTTGGCGACGAGCAGCAGCGCCAGCGCGGTGTTGCCGCCCAGCAGCGGGGCCAGCGGCCGGGCCAGGAACGGATAGAGCAGCGGGAAGCCGAAATCCCGCCACGGCTCGTCGAGCGGGAGCCGGGCCAGGTGGTCGTAGAGGAACGAGTCCCAGGCGAACCAGAGCGAGACCCCGCGGTGCCCGGAGACCGCCCGCTGCTGCTCGCGCATCGTCGTCTCGTCCGGCGGCGGCGCCCACGGCACGTCGTCGAAGGCGCTCAACGCGAGCACCCCGACGAGGCTGAGCACGATCTTGGTGCCGAGGAAGACGCCGACGACGAACAGCCACGGCGCCGGCACCCGGTCGGCGGCCCGCACGGCGGCGCGCCGCAGGTCGTGGCCACGCCGGGCGAGCCGGGCGGGCAGGCGCCCGGCTCGCCGCCGCGCGTCCGCGACGGCCCGCCACCTGTCCATCACCGCGTCTCCCGATCCGGCCGCCAGAACGGTGCCACATCCCCGTTTCGGGGCGCTTGACACGTGTACGCGGCGCGCCGGCCCGGCCACCCGGCGGCGCGCTCGGGGCCGGGGTGGCCGCCCGGCCAGGTCGCCGGGCGGCGGAACCGGCATCCGGATCCGGGGTGAGTTCGGGCCGATGCCGGGTAAGCGGGCCGCCTCCGGCAGGCGGAAGCAGGGAGCGGCACGGCATGGACGAACAGCACGGCACGGTGGTCATCGGCGCGGGACCGGCGGGCCTGACCGCGGCGTACGAGCTGCTCCGGCGGGGCGCCCCGGTCCGGGTGTTCGAGTCCGACGACGTGGTGGGCGGGATCAGCCGCACCGTCGAACGGGACGGGTGGCGCTTCGACATCGGCGGGCACCGGTTCTTCACCAAGGTCGCCCGGGTCGAGGAGTTCTGGCACGAGATCCTGCCCGACGAGGACTTCCTGCTGCGGCCCCGGATGAGCCGGATCTACTACCGGGGCGCGCTGTTCGACTACCCCCTGAGTGCCGCGAACGCCCTGCGCAACCTGGGCGTCCGGGAGGCGGCGCTGTGCATGGGCTCGTACGCCTGGGCCCGGCTGCGCCCGCCGAAGGACCAGTCGCACTTCGAGGGCTGGGTCTCGGCCCGGTTCGGTTGGCGGCTGTACTCGATGTTCTTCAAGACGTACACCGAGAAGGTCTGGGGGATGCCGGCCGACCGGTTGCAGGCCGACTGGGCCGCGCAGCGGATCAAGAACCTGTCGCTGGCCAAGGCGGTGCGCAACGCCGTGCTGCCCCGGCGCAACCGCAAGGACGTGACCAGCCTGATCGAGGAGTTCCAGTATCCGAAGCTCGGCCCGGGGATGATGTGGGAACGCTGCGCCGAGGAGGTCCGCCGGCGCGGCGGCCGGGTGGAGACCGGCAGCTGGGTGACCGCCGTGCACCGCGACCCGACGCGCCGCCGGGCGGTGGCGGTCACCGTCAACGGGGTGGGCGGGCAGCGGACCGAGCCCGCCGAGCACGTCGTCTCCTCGATGCCGATCTCGGAACTGGTGGCCGCGCTGCGCCCGGCCGCCCCGCCGGAGGTGCTGGCCGCCGCGGCCGACCTGCGGTACCGGGACTTCCTGACCGTCGCGCTCGTGGTGCCCGAGGAGTTCTCGTTCCCGGACAACTGGATCTACGTGCACGACCCGGCGGTCAAGGTCGGCCGGATCCAGAACTTCGGCTCGTGGTCGCCGCACCTGGTCAAGGACGGCCGCACCTGCCTGGGGCTGGAGTACTTCGTCTTCGAGGACGACGAGACCTGGCGTACGCCGGACGCCGAGCTGGTCGCCGCCGCGACGGCCGAGCTGGAGCGGCTCGGCCTGGTCCGGCCGGGCGTCGTCGAGGCCGGGTACGTGGTGCGGATGCCGAAGGCCTACCCGGTCTACGACGAGCGCTACCAGCGCAACGTGGACGTGATCCGGGACTGGCTGGCGCGGGAGGTGCCGAACGTGCACCCGGTCGGCCGCAACGGCATGCACCGCTACAACAACCAGGACCACTCGATGCTCACGGCGATGCTGACCGCCGAGAACATCGCCTGCGGGACCCGCCACGACGTCTGGTCGGTCAACGTGGAGCAGGACTACCACGAGGAGTCGACGCGCGACGGGAACGGCCGCGGGGGCACCGGCCGGGACGCCCCCATCATGCCGGCCCGGCCCGTCGCCCCGGCCGGCACCACGCTCGACGGCGCCTCCCAGCCCGAACGGCCGGCGCAGGTACGCCTCGGCTGAGCCGCCCGCCGGCGAGGCGTCGGCGACACGCTGTCGTGCGCGGTCCGGTCCCGCCGGAAACGCCTTGCCGGCCCGGTGGCGGCCCCCTAGGGTGCCGGCGTGCTGATCCGCGAGTTCGACGAGGCCGACTGGGCCCAGGTGTGGCCGATCGTCCGGGAGGTGGTCCGGTCGCGGGAGACCTTCCCCTACGACCCGGAGATGACCGCCGAGCAGGCGTACGACATGTGGGTGGAGGCCGCGCCGGGCCGCACCGTGGTGGCGGTCGACGGCGACCGGGTGCTCGGCACCGCCAAGATGGGCACCAACCGCCCCGGGCCGGGGTCGCACGTCTCCACCGCGAGCTTCATGGTCGACCGCGCGGCGCGCGGCCGGGGCGTGGGCACGGCGCTGTGCCGGCACGCGCTCGACTGGGCCCGCGACCGCGGGTACGCGGGCATGCAGTTCAACGCGGTGGTCGAGACGAACACCTCGGCCGTCGAGCTGTACCGGCGCGAGGGTTTCGCCGTGATCGGCACCGTGCCCGGCGCGTTCGCGCACCCCACCCTCGGCCGGGTCGGCCTGCACGTGATGTACCGGGAGTTCTGACCCGGCGCCGCCCGGTCCACCGGGGCGGCGCCGGAACCACCGCTGCCGCCGCCGCTGCCGGGCCGCCGCCGGGCCGCCGACCGTCAGGCGACCGCCGCGGCGGTCGCCTCGGCGCGCAGGTCTTCCTCCGAGGCGCCGCGACGCCAGTAGCCGGCGAACGTGACGTGACGCCGGTCGAGGCCGCGCTCGCCGACGAGGTGCCGCCGCACCGCGCGCACCATCGACGACTCGCCGGCGACCCAGGCGTACGGGGTGCCGGCCGGCAGCCGGGCGGCGCGGACCGCATCCGCCAGCAGGGTGCTGCCGGGGGCGGTGCCGCCCCGGACGACCCACGTCACCTCGGCCTGCGCGGCGGTGGGCAGGTCCTGGATGTCCGCCGCGTCGGGCACCTCGATCCAGGCCCGGACCGGGGTGTCGGCCGGCAGCCAGGCCAGGATCCCGGCGGCGGCGGGCAGCGCGGTCTCGTCGGCGACCAGCAGGACCGAGTCGGCGCCGGCCGGCGGGCGGAAGCAGACGCTGCGGTTGTCGCGCACGGCCGGGCCGAGCAGCACCACCCGGTCGCCCGGCAGGGCCTGCCCCGCCCAGCGGGAGGCGGGGCCGGTGTCGCCGTGGCTGACGAAGTCGATGTCCACCTCGGCGAGCTCGGGCCGCTGCTCCCGGATGGTGTAGGAGCGCATCACCGCGCGCACGTCGGGGTCCATCGCCCGGTACGCGCCGAACCAGTCCTCCCCCGCCTCGACCGGGAGCACCGGCGCGGGCTGGCCGGGGTGCGGCAGGAACAGGGAGACGCTCTGGTCCCGGCCGCCGCCGGCGAAGTCGGCGAGTTCCGGCCCGCCGAGGGTGACCCGGATCAGGGAGGCGCCGATCCGCCGCGCGCCGACGACCTGCGCGGCGTAGAAGCGGTACTGGAGGGCGACCGCCGTGGTCACGCGGTCACCTTCTTCGCGTTCCGGATGGCGGTGGCCAGGTTCTCCAGCAGCGGCGCGGCGCCGGCGTACGAGAAGCGGGGCACCGCGTCCCACGGGGTGATCTGGTTGGCCTTGACCGCGGGGAGTTGCTGCCAGGTCGGCTTGCTGGCCATGTCCTTGGGCTGCAGGGCGGTGTTGCGGTTGTCCAGCAGGAGCAGGTCGGCCGGGAACTTGCCCGCGTTCTCCCAGCTGAGCGCCTCGAAGTAGTCGCCGGCCTCCAGCTTGGTGGGGACGACGATGTCGACGCCCAGCTCGGCGAAGTACATCAGGTCGGTGCTGACCTTGGGGTTGGAGGCGTAGAACAGGTCGGGGCTGCCGGAGCAGGCGAGCACCTTGATGCCCGGGTTCGCCCTGACCGCCTGGCGGACCGCCTCGGCGGCGGCCTCGAAGCGGGCCTTGGCGTCGGTGACCTTCTTGGCGGACAGGTCGGCGCCGAGGGACTCGGCGAGCTGCGCGTACCGCTCGATCGGCTTGGTCATCGGCACCCGGGCGGTGGTGATCGCGACGCTGGGGGCGAGCGGGAGGATCTTGTCCTTGCTCTCGTCCGGCACGTACCACAGGGCGCCCGGGTCGTACATGTGGGTGACGAGCAGTTCCGGTCGCAGGGCCGCGTACTTCTCCAGGCTGAACTCGCCCCAGACGTTGCCGAGGACCTCCACGGCGTCCACGTTCAGGTCGCCGGCCTGCGGCTCGGCGGTGCCGTCGGCGCGCTTCGTCTCGCCAAACACGCCGACGACCTGCTTGTCGAGTCCGAAGTCGACCAGCGCCGCGGCGACCCCGGTGAAGGCGACCACCCGGGTCGGGCGGTTGGCGGCGCTCACCTTCTCGTTGCGGTCGTCGGTGAACGACCAGGGTCCGCCGGAGCCGGCGGCGGCGGGGGCGGCAGAGTCGTCGTCCCGGCCGCAGCCGGCGAGCAGGGCGGCCAGGGTGGCGGCGCCACCGGCGGCGAGCAGGCCCCGGCGGGAGAGTCGGCGGGCGGACACGGGATGCGGCATGGCGGTGTCTTTCGATCAGGGTCGGGCGAAGGACCGTGGACAGCGGGGTTAGGTTAACCTAACCTAAATCGCTGTCAAGCCCCGCCCGGAATCACGCACCACATCGGAGCCCACACTGTCCGCCACCCTCACCTCACGCATCGGCGCGCCACCGGCACCACCCGTCACGCCCCGACGTGGCCGCGCCGCGCTGCGGGCCGCCGGCCTCGCCGCGTCGGCGCTGCTGCTCGTCGCCGTCGCGGTACTCAGCATCGCCGTGGGCGCCAAGCAGCTCCCGCTCACCGACGTGTGGCAGGGCCTACTGCACCGCGACGCCGCCGAGTACGCCGTCGTGCACCGGATGCGGCTGCCGCGTACGCTGCTCGGCCTGCTCGCCGGCGCGGCGCTCGGCGTGGCCGGCGCGGTGATGCAGGCGCTGACCCGCAACCCGCTGGCCGACCCCGGGCTGCTCGGCATCAACGCCGGCGCCTCGGCGGCGGTGGCCAGCGCGGCGGCGCTGCTCGGCATCGGCGGCGTCGGCGGCCAGGTCTGGTTCGCGCTGCTCGGCGCGGCCGTCGTCACCGCCGCCGTCTACCTCGTCGGCGGCGGGCGCGGGGCCACCCCCGCCCGGCTGGCGCTGGCCGGCGCGGCGCTGAACGCCACCCTCTACTCGTACGTCAGCGCGGTGATGCTGCTCGACACGGCGTCGCTGGAACGGCTGCGGTTCTGGACGGTCGGTTCGCTGGCCAGCGCCGAGGCATCGACCGTGCGCACGGTCGCACCGTTCGTCGCGGCGGGCCTGCTGGTCGCCCTGGCCGCCACCCGCGCGCTCAACGCGCTGGCGCTCGGCGACGACGCGGCGCGCGCGCTCGGCGCCCGGCCGGCCCTCGTCCGGGGCACCGTCATCGTGGCGATCACGCTGCTCTGCGGCGCCGCCACGGCGGCCTGCGGGCCGATCGTCTTCGTCGGTCTGCTCGTGCCGCACCTGGTCCGCGCGCTCACCGGGCCGGACCTGCGCTGGCTGCTGCCGTACTGCGCGGTGCTCGCCCCGGTGCTGCTGCTCGGCGCCGACGTGCTGGGCCGGGTGCTGAGCCGGCCCGGCGAGCTCCAGGTCGGCATGGTGACCGCCGTGGCGGGCGGGCCGCTCTTCCTCTGGCTGGTGCTGCGCGGGCGGGTGGCCCACCCGTGATCACCATCCGCACCCCCGGAGTGTCCCTGCGGCTGCGCCCCCGCGCCATCGCCGTCGGCCTCACCTGCGTGGTGCTCGCCCTGGCGCTGAGCGTGCTCGCCATCGGCAACGGCGACTACCCGATGAGCCCCGCCGACGTGCTGCGCGCCCTCGCCGGCCGGGGCAGCCCGGCCGAGGAGTTCATCGTCACCGAGCTGCGGCTGCCCCGGCTGGTGACCGCGCTCTGCGTCGGCGCCGCGCTCGCCCTGGCCGGCGCGGTCTTCCAGTCGCTGGTCCGCAACCCGCTGGGCAGCCCCGACATGCTCGGCTTCACCCAGGGCGCGTCGACCGGCGCGCTGGTCGTGGTCGTGCTCGGCGGCAGCAGCATGCTGCTGGCCTCGGCGGCGGTGATCGGCGGCCTCGCCACCGGCGTGCTGGTGTACGCGCTGGCCTGGCGGCGCGGCGTGCACGGGTTCCGGCTGATCCTGGTCGGCATCGGCACCATGGCGATCCTCACCGGCGTCAACGGCTGGCTGCTGACCCGGGCCCAGCTGATGGACGCCGCCCGCGCCGTGCTCTGGCTCACCGGCAGCCTGGACGGGCGGGGCTGGGTGAACGTGGTCCCCCTGCTGATCGCGCTGGCGGTGCTGGTGCCGGTGGTGCTGGTCGGCTTCGGGCCGGCCCTGCGCCTGGTCGAGATGGGCGACGACACCGCCGCCGCCCTCGGCGTACGCGTGGAGCGGGTGCGCCTGGTCGTGCTGGCGGCGGCGGTGCTGCTGGTCTCCCTCGCCGCGGCCGCCGCCGGGCCGGTGAACTTCGTGGCGCTCACCGCGCCGCACCTGGCCCGGCGGCTGACCCGGGCGCCGGGGCCGAACCTGCTGCCGTCGGCGGCCGTCGGGGCGGTGCTGCTGGTCGCCGCCGACCAACTCGCGGTACGCGCGTTCCCCGGGCACCAACTGCCGGTGGGCGTGGTGACCGGGGTGCTGGGCGGCGCCTATCTGATCTGGCTGCTCGCCACCGAACGCCGGGCCGGCCGGCTGTGAGCGCGGACGGCCGGCGGGCCACCCACGACGAGAACGGAGCACGGAGCATGCAGTCCCGGCTGAGCGGCAGCGCGATGACCCTCGCCTACGAACGGCGGACCATCGCCGAGGACCTGAGCGTCGCCGTGCCCGACCGCTCCTTCACCGTCATCATCGGCCCCAACGCCTGCGGCAAGTCGACCCTGCTGCGCGCCCTGTCCCGGCTGCTGAAGCCGACGGCCGGGGCGGTGCTGCTGGACGGGGAGGACATCCACCGGCTGCCGGCCCGGGGCGTCGCGCGCACCCTCGGCCTGCTGCCGCAGACGTCCGTCGCCCCGGACGGCATCGGCGTCGCCGAACTCGTCGCGCGCGGCCGGTACCCGCACCAGGGGCTGCTGCGGCAGTGGTCGCGCGAGGACGAGCGGGTGGTCGCCGAGTCGATGGCCGCGACCGGGGTGGCCGACCTGGCCGACCGGCCGGTCGACGAGCTGTCCGGCGGGCAGCGGCAGCGGGTGTGGATCGCGATGGCGCTGGCCCAGCAGACGCCCCTGCTGCTGCTGGACGAGCCGACCACCTACCTGGACATCGCCCACCAGATCGAGATCCTCGACCTCTGCGCCCGGCTGCACGAGGAGCAGGGCCGCACCCTGGTGGCGGTGCTGCACGACCTCAACCACGCCGCCCGCTACGCGACGCACCTGATCGCGATGCGCGACGGGCGGGTGGTCGCCGCCGGCCCGCCCCGGGAGGTGGTCACCGCGGAGCTGGTCGAGGAGGTCTTCCGGCTGCCCTGCCGGGTCATCGACGACCCGGAGACCGGCACCCCCCTGGTCGTCCCCGCCGCCCGCCGCCGGGCCGGCGCGGGCGCCCCGGCGGTCGCGGTCGCCGGCGGGGACCCCGCGTGAGCCCCCGCCTCGCGCCGGCCGGGCGCCACGCGGCGGGCCGCGTCCGTGCGCATCGACCGGAATCGTCGTACGGTGGGCGCGATGCGTGAGGCGACCAACACCTACGGACAGGACGTCGACGGGTTCGGCCGGGTCACGATCCGCCCCGTCGACCCGGACAGCGACGTCGACCTGATCCACGGTTGGGTCAGCGAGGAACGGGCCCGGTTCTGGGGCATGCGCGACGCCGGTCGCGAGCGGGTCGCCGAGATCTACCGCTACCTGGACTCGCTGACCACCCACCACGCGTGGCTGGTGCACCGCGACGGCGTGCCGGTCGCGCTGTTCCAGACGTACGAGCCGGCGGCCGACCCGGTCGGCCGGTGCTACGACGTCCGGCCCGGCGACCACGGGGCGCACCTGCTGATCGGCCCGCCGACCACGACCGAGCGGGGCTTCACGGGCGCGCTGCTGGACGTGTTCCTCGGCTTCGTCTTCGCCGACCCGCTGCGCCGGCGGATCGTGATGGAACCGGACGCGCGCAACGACAAGGCGGTGGACCGGCTGCTGCGCACCGGCTTCGTCGCCGGCCCGCTGATCGACCTGCCCGACAAGCGGGCCCGGCTGATGTTCCTCGACCGGGAGTCGTTCGAGGCACGCCGCTGACCGCCGGAGGCGCCCCCGGGTCCGGGCGACGGGGCCGCGCCCCGCGTGCCACCAGGCGCGGCCGTGCGCAGTCCGGCCGGCGGGCGCCCGGGCGACGCCGGGTGGGCTCAGCCCCCGTCGCACCGCGCCGAGAGGGCGTAGCGGATCAGCACCACGTCGCCGATCTGGCGGGCCTCCGCCACCCGGGCGCGGCGGCCGGGGTGCCACGGGAAGCGGCCGTCGCCGACGAACCGGGGCGCCCGGCGGTCGCCGACGAAGAACGGGGCCACCACCAGGTGCAACTCGTCGGCGAGGCCGGCGGTGAGGAACTGCGCGAGCACGCTCGCCCCGCCCTCCACCATCAGCCGGCGCACGCCCCGCGCGGCGAGGTCGGCCAGCGCCCGCGCCGGGTCCACGGGCTCGCCCGCGTCCACCACCGTGGCCAGGCCGGCCAGCCGGTCCGCGGTCTTCTCCACCGTCGAGGTGGCGCAGTGGACGATCCGCTCGGTGTCGCCGGTGGTGAAGAGCCGGGCGGCCGGGTCCAGGTCGCCGCAGCCCGTCCACGTCACCCTGAGCGGTGAGGCCGGCAGGCCGCGGGCGAGGCGGGCGGCGCGGCGCCGTGCGGAGCGGACCAGCAGGCGCGGGTTGTCCCGCCGGACCGTGCCCGCGCCGACCAGGATCGCGTCGCAGCCGGCCCGGACCTCGTCGACCCGGTCCAGGTCGGCCTCGTTGGACAGCACCAGCCGCTGCCCGCTCGCGTCGTCCAGGTAGCCGTCCATCGACGTCGCGCAGCTGAGCAGGACGTACGGGCGCTCAGTCACGGACGAGCGGGAGGTCGAGGGTGTGGTCGCCGTGGCTGGCCTTCGCCGCCAGGTAGCCGGCGTTGGCCGGGGACAGGTAGACCCCGGTGGCGACCCGCGAGGCGACCACCACCCCGAGGCGGCCGAGCTGCGCCGCCTTGTCCGGGTTGTTGCTCAGCAGCGCGACCCGGTCCACGTCCAGGGCGGCGAGCATCTGCGCGGCCACGGTGTAGTCCCGCTCGTCGGGCCGGTGCCCCAGCGCCAGGTTCGCCTCGTACGTGTCCAGCCCGGCGTCCTGCAGCGCGTACGCGTCGAGCTTGGCGTACAGGCCGATGCCGCGTCCCTCCTGGCGCAGGTAGAGCAGGTAGCCGCCGGCGCCGGCGATGCGTTCGACCGCCTCGCGCAACTGTGGGCCGCAGTCGCAGCGCTGGCTGCCGAACACGTCCCCGGTCAGACACTCGCTGTGCGGGCGCACCAGCGGCGGCGACGACGGGGGCGCCGCCCCACGGTCGCGCGGGCCGGCCCGGTCACCGAGGCCGAACGCGAGGTGTTCCCGGCCGTCGGCCAGGCCGTCGAAGGAGAACACCCGTGCGGTGGTGGCGTATCCGTCGGGGAACCTCAACGGGACCGTGACCTGCCGACGGACCGTGGCGGCGGGCGGGGTTTCGGACATCGGACTCCTCGTCAGACGGTGCGGCGGGCACGCGGACACGACGGGCCACCAGGACGGCGGCGCCGGGAAGACTCGCGACGAGCACCAGGGCCCCGTACACCACCGCGGTGGCCACGCCCTCGGCGGCGGTCAGGCCGGCGGCGCCGAAGGCCCACGCGGCCACGCCCTCCCGGGGGCCGAAGCCGGCGACGTTCGCCGGCACCCCCATGGCCAGCAGGGCCAGCAGCGTCAGCGGCACCAGCAGGGTCAGCGGCGCGGTGGAGCCCGCGGTGCGTGCGGCCAGCACGAACGTGGCCAGGTGGCCGGCGACGGCCACGGTGGACGCCACGAGCACCCCCAGCCAGGTCCGGCGGCCGAGCAGCCCGGCCCGGACGTCGGCCGTCGCCGCGCGGACCGCCCGCGCCCACCGCGACGGCCCGGTGGTGGGCAGCGCGCGGGCCAGCACGGCGGCGCCGAGCCCGGCCGCCACCAGCAGCGCGCCGACGGCCGGCAGGTACGGCCGGACCGGGGAGGGGAACGCGGCGAGCACGACCACCGCGACGGCGGCCAGCACCACCTGCCCGGCCGTGCGCTCCCAGACCACCGCGCGGACGCCCCGGCCGACGTCGCCGACGTCGCGGCCGTGCCGCACCGCCCGGTGCACGTCACCCAGCACGCCGCCGGGGAGCGTCGCGTTGAGGAACACCGCGCGGTAGCAGTGCGCGACCGCGGTCGGCAGCGGCAGCCGCACCCCCAGTCCCCCGGCCACCAGGCTCCACCGCCAGGCGCAGCAGACGGTGGTCACCGCCCCGATGGCGAGTGCGGCGGCCAGCGCCGGGGCGTCGATCAGCCGGAGCCCGTCGAGGAACGGGCCGGCGCCCAGCCAGCCCAGCAGCACGAGGAGCACGGCCAGGCCGCCGAGGGCCGGCGCCCACGCCCCGAACCGCCGCGCCGGCGCGGTCACGTCGCCTCCACCTCGGCCCTCCCTCGGCGGTCTTCCTGTCGGTAGGCACGCACCGGACACCTCCCGGGTTCAGCCACACCCCGCCAGCAGGTCCAGGTGGTCGACCAGCACGCCGAGCCGGCCGGCGGCGATCTCGGCGCGGCGCCGGCGGGCGTACGCCCGGGTCGGGCCGACCAGCTCGGGCCGCTGCTCGCGGGCGGCGTCGAGCCAGCCGGTGAACCACTCGACGGCCAGCGCGGCCTGCTCCGGGCCGAGCCGCCACGGGCTGGGCCGCAGCGCCACGTCGACGCCGTGCCGGGCGAACGCCGCCGCGCAGGCGTCGACGGCGTCGGGCCCGAGCAGGGCGCGCCAGCCGACCGTGCGGCGCTGGTGGTCGTTGAACGCGGCGGCGATCTCCGCGTCCCACGGGTCGGCCGGGGTGAGCCGCACCCGGCCGGTCACCGAGAGGGCCAGCAGTGTCGGGCGGCCGGCCCCGGCGCAGGCCGCGACGAGGCGCTCGACCTCCTCGGCGGTGAACATGTCCAGCAGCGCGGACGCGGTCACCAGCGACGCGCCGGCCAGGTCGGCGGCGGTCAGCCGGGTGAGGTCGCCGCGCCGGACCTCGGCGGTGACCGGGCCACCGTCGGCGGCCCGGGGCAGCCCGGCGGCCGCGCGGGCCAGCAGGTCGGCGTCCTGGTCGTGCAGGACCCAGTGCTGCGGCCCGGGCAGTCGCGGGGCCAGCCAGCGACCCATCGACCCGGTGCCCGTGCCGAGGTCGTGCACGACCAGCGGCCCAGGGGTCAACCGGCGGCGGGCGAGGTCCACCAGGTCCCCGGCGCGGGCCGCCGCGTCGGCGGGCTCGCGCAGCGTCAGCCAGTCCGCGAAGTGCGGCGGCAACTCCACGGTCATGCGGTCGTCACCCCTTCCAGCACGGCGCCCGCCACCGTCGCGGCGACCGGCCAGCCGTCGAGCGTGTCCCGCCGGTCGCGCGCCGCCCGCCGCAGCCGCTGGCGCAGCCTCGGCTCGCCGAGCCAGCGCCGCAGGGCGCCGGCCAGGGCCGCCGGGTCGTCGGGCGGCACCAGCAGGCCCGGCGGCACGCCGTCCGGCGCGCGGCCCAGGGCCTCGGGCAGCCCGCCGGCGGCGGTGCCCAGCACCGGGATCCCGCGCGCGAGCGCCTCGGTGACCACCATCCCGTACGTCTCCCGGCGCGAGGCCAGCACCAGCAGGTCGGCGGCGGCGTACGCGGCGTCGAGGGCCGCCCCGGTGCGCGGGCCGACCAGGCGCACCCGGTCGGCGAGGCCGTGCCCGACCACCTGCCGGCGCAGCCGCGCCACGAACCCCGGGTCCCGGGTCAGCGCGCCCACGCAGACGCAGTCCCACGGCAGGTCGGCGACCGCCACCAGGGCCTCCACCAGCACGTCGTGCCCCTTGTGCGGAGCCACCGCCGCGACGCAGAGCAGGTTCCCGCCGACCGGCGTCCCGGGCGCGGGCGGTGCCGGGTCGACACCCGGCGGGACGACGTGCACCCGGTCGGCGGGCAGCGCGTACCGGTCGAGCAGCCGCCGCCGGGTCCACTCGCTGGTGGTGACCACCGCGACGGCGGCTCTCAGGGCCGCGCCCTCGGCGTCGTGCTCCAGCGGCAGGTGCACGACGACGACGAGGCGCAACCGCCGGCCCTGCGGGGTCAGCGCCTGCGGCGCGGACGAGGCGACCAGTCCGTCGAGCAGGACCACCGCCCCGTCGGGCAGCGCCGCGAGCAGCCGGGCGAGCCCGGCGCGCGCGGTCGCGTCGGGATGGGGCCAGTCGCCGGTCACGGCGTGCTCCCGGACCGCCCAGCCGGCCGCCGACAGGCCCCGGCAGAGCCGGCGGTCGTACGTGTTGCCGCCGCTCGGCGTGGCCGGGTCGTCGATGTCGTTCGGCAGCACGACGTGCACGGTCGCCCGGCGGCGCCGGGCGACGGTCGGACCCGCCACGCCCCCGCCTCCGCCCGGCGCGGCCCCGCTTCCGCCCGCTGCGGCCCCGTGGTCGCCCACGCGGGCCTCAGAGGGGCCGCTCGTAGCTGGCCCAGGCGACGTGCGACTCGTGCAGCGTGACGGTGATGCCGGCGAGCGCGTGGGCGCCCGCGCCGAGGTCGCCGGCCCGCACCCGCGCGGCGAGGCGGTCGGCGACCGTCCGGGCGAGCACCTCCGTGGTCGTGTTCACCCCGGCGAAGGCCGGCTCGTCGTCCAGATTGCGGTAGGTCAGCTCCCCGAGCACGGCCCTGAGCTGCTCGGTGGCCAGTCCGATGTCGACGACGACGCCGTCGGCGTCGAGGTCGGCGCGGCGAAAGGTGGCGTCGACGACGAAGGTCGCCCCGTGCAGGCGCTGCGCCGGGCCGAACACCTCGCCGCGGAAGCTGTGCGCGATCATCATGTGGTCACGGACGGTAACGCTGAACACGGATCACTCCCCGTCGTAGGTGATGAGGTGGCACAGCGCGGGCAGGCTGCCCGCGGCCAGGCGGGCGAGCACGTCGGGCAGCTCCGCGAACGGGGACTCCCCGGTCAGCAGCGCGTCGAAGGCGGGATCGGCCAGCAGGTCCAGGGCCAGCGCCAGCCGGTCGGCGAAGGTGCGGCTGTCCCGCCGGGCCGGCGCGACCGCGCCCACCTGGCTGCCGCGGATGGTCAACCGTCCGGAGTGGAACGCCCCGCCCAGCGCCAGGTCGACGGTCCGGTCGCCGTACCAGCTCAGCTCCACGACCGTGCCCTCGGGGCGGAGCAGCTCCAGCGACCGCCGCAGGCCGGCGGCGGTGGCGCTCGCGTGTACCACGAGGTCCCGCCCGCCGGCGGCCCGCGCGGGTGGGGCGAACCCGACGCCGAGCGCGGCGGCGACCTCCGCCCGGGCCGGGTCGGCGTCGACCAGCTCGACCCGCACGCCGGGGAAGCGGGCGAGCAGGGCCGCGACGCAGCAGCCGACCATGCCGCCGCCGACCACGCTCACCCGGTCGCCGACCAGGGGCGCGGCGTCCCAGAGCGCGTTCACCGCGGTCTCCACGGTCCCGGCGAGCACCGCGCGGGCCGGCGGCACCGCATCCGGTACGGGCACCACCGCCTCGGCCGGGACCACGTACGCCGTCTGGTGCGGGTGCAGGCAGAACACCGTCCGGCCGCGCAGCTCGGCCGGCCCCTGCTCGACCACGCCCACGCTGAGGTAGCCGTACTTCACCGGCGCCGGGAAGTCGCCCTCCTGGAACGGCGCGCGCATCGCCGAGTACTGGTCGGCGGGAACGCGGCCGGCGAAGACCAGGGTCTCGGTGCCCCGGCTGACACCGGAGTAGCGGCTGCGCACGAGCACCTCGCCGGGGCCGGGGACGGGCAGCGGCGCCGTTCGGATCTCGCCCTCGCCGGGCGTACGGAGCCAGAAGGCGCGCGCCTCGCGGGTCACCGGCTCCCCCTCACCCGCGTCCGGAGCGAACCGGACGACTGCATTTCCCGTAGTTCCTGTCGAGAGTCATCGATCATAGACACGGAGGCACGGTGCCCACGGTTCGAAAAGGCCCGGCAATCGGGTTCGTCGTCCAGATCGTCCTGCTGGTGGGGCTGGCCGGCACGGTCGGCCTCGGGCCGGCGGGCTGGCTCGCCGGAACCACGTACGGGGCGGTGCTGTGCCTGGCGCTCAGCCGGGGGCTAAGCCGCGCGGCGGGGCGCATCCTCGGGCCCGCCGACCGGGTGACGCTGGCCCGGGCCCTCCTCGTCGGCGGCGTGACGGCGCTGACCGTGGACGCGCTCCCGGCCGCCGTCGACCGGGCCGCGCCGGTGGGGGTGCTGGTCGCCCTCACCGCCGTGGCCCTGGCGCTCGACGCGGTCGACGGGTACGTGGCCCGGCGTACGGGCACCGCCAGTGCGCTCGGGGCGCGCTTCGACATGGAGGTCGACGCGTTCCTCATCCTCGTCCTCGGCCTGCACGTCGCACCGGCCGCGGGCGGCTGGGTGCTCCTCCTCGGCGCCATGCGGTACGCCTTCGTCGCCGCGGGCTGGGCGCTGCCCTGGATGCGCCGGCCGCTGCCCGCGCGGTACTGGCGCAAGGTCGTCGCGGCGGCGCAGGGCGTCCTGCTGCTGGTGGCGGCGGCCGGGGTACTGCCGGGTTCGGGGACCGCACTCGTGCTGGTGGTGGCGCTGGCCCTGCTCGTCGAGTCGTTCGGCCGCGACGTCGGCTGGTTGTGGCGGCACCGGCCCGCCCGACCTGCCCCGCCCCGGCGGCCCGGGGCGGCGAGCCCGGTCGGCGCGCGGCCGTCGCCGGTACGCCGGGAACTGGTCGCCGCCCGTGACTGACCGCCGCTCGCCCGCGCGGCACCCGGGCCCGCCGCCGCCCGCGACCGACCGCCGCTCGCCCGCGCCGACCGACCGCGACTCGACGGCGCGTACCCCCAGGGCGGCCGGGGCTCGCCGGGTCGCGGCGCGGGCGACCACCGCGTCGGCCGCCCTGCTGGTGCTGGCCGCCCTGACCGTGCCGCACCAGCCCGGTCGGCTCACGCCCGGCGGGTTCGTGCGGATCCCTCTGGAGGGGCTGCTCGCCGTCGCCCTGCTGCTCGCCCTGCCGGCGCGGGCACGGCGGCCGGTGGCGGCGCTCGCCGGCGCGCTGCTCGGCCTGCTGACCGTGCTGAAGGTCGCCGACCTGGGCTTCCTCGCGGCGCTCGGCCGCCCGTTCGACATGGTGCTCGACTGGGCGCTGCTCGACGACGCCGTCGGGTTCCTCACCGACTCGATGGGCCGGGCGGGCGCGACCGGCGCGGTCGTCGCGGCCGTGCTGCTGCTCGCCGCCCCGGTCGTCGGGACGGCGCGGTCCGTGCTGCGGCTGACCCGCCTGCTGGTCCGGCGCCGCACGGCCACGCGGCGGGGAGTTGCGGCGCTGGTGGTCGTGTGGCTGGCCTGCGCCGCGTTCGGCGTGCGGATCGTCCCCGGCGTACCGGTCGCCGACACCGCCGCCACCGACCTGGTCGGCGGCCACGCGCGCCAGGTACGCGCCCGGCTGCGGGACCGGGAGGTCTTCGCGGCCCAGGTCGGGGCCGATCCGTTCCGGGACGTCCCCGGCGACCGGCTGCTGACCGCGCTGCGGGGCAAGGACGTGATGGTCGCCTTCGTGGAGAGCTACGGCCGCGACGCGGTGGAGGACCCGGAGTTCGCCCCGGCCGTCGGCGCGGTGCTCGCCGACGGGGACCGCCGCCTGCGCGCGGCCGGCTACGCCTCCCGCAGCGGCTTCCTCACCTCGTCGACGGTCGGCGGCGGCAGCTGGCTGGCCCACGCCACGCTGCTGTCCGGGCTGTGGATCGACAACGAGCAGCGGCACCGCAGCCTACTGGCCAGCGACCGGTTGACGCTGGGCGGCGCCTTCCGGCGGGCCGGCTGGCGCACGGTGGGCGTGATGCCGGCCGCCACCCGGCCCTGGCCGGAGGGCGCCTTCTTCGGCTACCAGCGCTTCTACGACGGTCGCGGCCTCGGCTACCGGGGGCCGAGGTTCGGCTACGCCCCGATGCCCGACCAGTACACGCTGGCCGCCTTCGAGCGCCTGGAGCGGGCTCGGGTGGACCGGGCGCCGGTGATGGCCGAGATCGCGCTCGTGTCGAGCCACTCCCCCTGGACGAAGATCCCCCGGCTGGTCGACTGGGCGGCGGTCGGCGACGGCAGCGTTTTCCACGGGGCGACCGAGGAGAGCCCGTCGTCGCAGGCGCGTGCCGGCTACCGCCGGGCCGTCGGATACTCGCTGGCCGCCCTGGTGTCCTATGTGGAGCGACACGGCGACGACGACCTCGTGCTGGTCTTCCTCGGCGACCACCAGCCCGCCCCGGTCGTCACCGGCGACGGCGCCGGCAGGGACGTGCCGGTCACCGTCGTCGCCCGCGATCCGGCCGTGCTGGACCGGATCGCGGGCTGGGGCTGGACCGACGGCCTGCGGCCCGACCCGGGCGCCCCGGTCTGGCCCATGGACGCCTTCCGCGACCGGTTCCTGACCGCCTTCAGCGGATGACCCCCGGCACCCCAGGGAGCTCCGCCTGGCGGGGAGGCCGGCCGTCACCGGGGCGCGACGAGGTCGGCGTAGTCGGCGACGGTGAGGGGGCGCCGGGACAGCGACCCGTCGGCGCGCGGCACCCCGAGCGGCGCCCCACCCCGCAGGAACGCCACGGTGTCGACGTCGGAGCGGGCGGTCAGGGTGCAGACGATCTGGCCGAAGGCGAGGACCTCGTCGCTGCGCCCCGTCTCGTCACCGGCCTCACCGACGTCGACCTCGACCTCGGTGCCCCGAGGCCGGGCGACGGCGGCCGCGACGGCCCCCGGCAGGGCGGTGCTGAGGCCGCTGTCGCGCTCGGCGGCGGTCGGGCCGGCGAGCAGTTGCTGGAGCTGGGCGTCGACGGTGGGCGTGGCGTCCACCCGGCGCTCGACGGGCACCAGATGGTCGTCGCGGACGAAGCAGAGCACCGCCGTCGCCCGCCCCGCTGTCAGGGTCGGGGTCGGGGTCGCCACGACCGTGCCCGAGGTGGGGAACGGTCCGGGCGGGGGCGCCACGGTGCGGGGGGCGTCCTCCGTCGGGACGCCGCAGCCGACGAGCAGCCCGAGGGCGACGAGCGCAGCACCGGTGCCCCGGCACCGTACCGGCCGGCGCGCGCGGCGGCTCACGATGACACTCCGGGCAGCTCGACGCGGAAGCGGGCGCCTCCGCCGGGGCGGTCGCCCACACCAGCGCGTCCCCGGTGCGCGGCGGCGTGCTGGGCGACGATGGCGAGCCCGAGGCCGGTGCCGTCGCCGGCCGCGCGGGCGTGCGCGGCACGGCCACGGACGAAACGGTCGAAGACGACGTCCCGGTCGGCCGGGGGCACGCCCGGCCCCTCGTCGTCGACCTCGACGATGCCCGTCCCGCCCCGCTGCGACAGCCGCACCGCCACCGGGCCACCGCCGTGGCGGACCGCGTTGTCGACCAGGTTGGCCAGGATCTGCTCGACGCGGCGCTGATCGACCAGCCAGGTCGTGGCGGCCCCGCCGGCCGCGTGCACGAGCGTGCCCGGCAGCCCGCGCGCCTGGCACACCCGGCGGGCCAGCGCCGCCACGTCGACCGGCCCCCGGTCCGCCGGCTGGTCGCTGCGGGCGAGCTGGATCAGGTCGTTGACCAGCTGCTGGAACCGGGTGATCTCGTCGGCCACCAGGCCGGCGGCGGTGGCGGTCCGGTCGTCGAGGTGCTCCCGGCGGCGGGCCAGGACGCTGGCCGCCGCCGCCAGGGTCTGCAGCGGCGAGCGCAGCTCGTGGCTGACATCGGCGGCGAAGCGGCGGTCCCGCTCGATGCGCTGGGAGAGCTGGTCGACCATGTGGTTGAACGACGTGGAGAGGCGGGTGAGGTCCGGGTCGGTGGTCGGCGCGAGCCGGGCGGAGAAGTTGCCGTCGGCGATCTCCTGGGCGGCGTCGGCCACCGCGGTCAACGGGCGCAGGCTGTGCCGGGTGGCGTACCAGCCCAGGGCGGCGCCGGAGCCGGCGACCACGATGGCGACGGCGGTCAGCGCGAGCGCCAGGACCTGGAGGGTCTCGTCCAGCTCGCGCAGCGAGGTCAGCTCGTAGTAGCTGGTGGACGGGGCCAGCGGCAGGCCGACGAGCAGGGTGGGCTGGCCGTTGACCCGCACCCGCTGCACGGCCGGCTCCCCCGCCCGGACGAGCTGTTGCAGGTCGCCCGGGATCGCGGCGGTCAGGCCGGCGTCGGCGTTGCGGGCGTACCAGTCGTCGCCGCGGTGCAACAGCGGTCGGCGGTTGCCGCCGGTGTCGAGGGACCGCAGCACCTCCACGACGTCGGGGTCCTCCGTGTCCAGCCCGGCACGCACCACCGCCGCGTCGAAGTACGCCGCCCGCACCGCGGTGCGCTCCCGCTCGTCGAGCAGGGACCGCCTGGTCAACTCGTACGAGACCAGCGCCATGGACGCCGACAGCAGCAGCGCGCCGACGGCGAATCCGGCGGACACCCGGGCCCGCAGCCCGAGCCGCCTCACCGGGTCAGCTTGTAGCCGAGGCCGCGCAGGGTGACCAGGTGCCGGGGGCTGCCCGGGTCGTCCTCGATCTTCTGCCGCAGCCGGCCCACGTGCACGTCGACGAGCCGCTCGTCACCGGTGTCGTAGCCCCAGACCCGCTGGAGCAGCTGCTGGCGCGACAGCACCCGGCCGGCGTGCTCGGCCAGCTCGCACAGCAACCGGAACTCGGTGCGGGTCACCGGCACCGGTCGGCCGGCCCGACGCACCTCCCCCGCGTCCGGGCTGATCTCCAAGGGACCGAACGTGAGGACCGGCACCGGCGCGGACACCGCCCGGGCCCGGCGGCGCAGCGCCCGCAGTCGCGCCGACAGCTCCTTGACCGCCACCGGCTTGACCACGTAGTCGTCGGCGCCGGCCTCCAACGCCGCCACGATGTCGTGGGTGTCGTCGCGGGCGCTGACCACCACGATGGGTACGTCGTCGTCGCGACGCAGTTGTCGGATGCACTCGAAGCCGTCGAGGCCCGGCAGCATCAGGTCGACCAGCACGTTGTCGGCCGGATCCTGGCGCTGCATCCGCAGCCCCTCCTCGGCGGTGGCCGCCCCCCGGACGGTGTAGCCCTCGTCCTCGAGCGCGAGCAGCAGCGCCAGACGGATCCGGTCGTCGTCCTCGATCACCAGCACGCCCGTCATACCCGCATCATCCCCAAGGCGGGCGCGAGCGCCCAACCGTGTCCGGCGTTCGACGGTTTTGTCACGCAACTGTCATACAACCGCGTGGCGCGCGCCACGGGCGCCACCCAGGGTGGTGGACGACACCGGGCCGGCCCGCCGGTCACCGCGGTCGGGCCCGCTGGAGCGGCAGCCGTCGGCCGACCGGTCCTGCGGAGGAGGGAGCAGATGACCGTCGCCGGTCTCCTCACCGCACTCGCCGTGGGTCTCCTCGTCGCCGCGACGGGCTGGCTGGCGCTCCCCCGCCGGCGGGAGGTGCCGGCCTGGCTGGCCCTGGTGGCCGGCATCGTCACCGCCGTCCTCGGCGTCATCCTGGCCCGCATCGTCGGCCTCGACACCGGTCGGTCCGGCCTGTGGCGTCTGGCCGTCCCGGCCGGCTCCGCCGTCCTCGGCGTCGCTCTCGTGGCCGCCACGGCGGGCCCCCGGCGCCCGCCCGTGCCGGCCCGCCGGACGCGGCCGGACCTCGACTCCAAGCCGACGCCACCGTTCGCGGACCGGCGCGTCGCCCCGCCCGACCTCCCGTGGAGGAAGACACCATGACCGTCGTACCGGACGACAACTCGATGACGCTGATCTGCGACAGCTGCGGAGACGTGACGACGGGAACCGCATGCGTCCTGCCGGACGCCGAGGTCGTCTGGACCCTGGTCGCCGAGCACGGCTGGAGCGGCTCGCCCTTCGCGACGGGCCCGCACCGCTGCCCCCGCTGCAGCCTCCTCGGCCCGGACGCCGGGCGCGGCGGCGAGGCCGGTCGCGGCACCCAGGTGGCCGGCGGGGTGCTGGGGGTGGACCATCTCGACGACGTCGCCGCGGCGACCGCCTCCGGTGACATCGACGTCGACATCGCCGACGACCTGCGGACCGCGCTGCGGCAGGCGGTCGACGTCTGCGGGCACGTCGTGGTCGACCTGACCCGGGTCCACCTGATCGACGCGAACGGGCTCGGCCTGCTCGTCCGGGCCCACCGCGACGCCCGCGAACGCGGCGCCGTGCTCTGCCTCGCCGCCCCGTCCCGCTTCATCCTCACCGTCCTGCACACCATGCGGCTGGACGGCCTGTTCCCGATCTTCGTCAGCCCCGAGGAGGCCGTCCGGCGGCTCTCCCCGGCCGGGGCGGGCGAGCCCGCCGGGCTGACGGCCACCGTGGCCGGACCCGACCGGGCCGGCCACCCGACGCGGGCCGACACGCCGTCCCGCTGAGCCGACACCGTCACCCGCACTCTGGCGAGAGGACGCCTACATGTTCATGCCCTGGCCGTACCCGGACGAGGGCGCGTTCCGTCCCGAGCCGCCCCGGCCGGCGCCCGACGACGAGGACGCCCGGTTGGCCGCGCTGGTCGCCCAGCGGTTGAGCAGCGACTGGACCACCCGCGGCCAGCAGATCGTGGTGAACGCGCAGAACCGGGTCGTCATCCTCACGGGCGTCGTGGCGGGCCCGGACGCCCGGCAGGTGGCCGCCGAGATCGCCTGGGACGTGCGCGGTGTCGTCGACGTCTGCAACGCCCTGCGGCTCGCCGGCGCCCGGCGTCCCCGCCGCTGACCGGCGCGGTGCCGTCGGCGGGCTGCGGGTGGCGGCCAGGCCTCGACCAAATGCGTTCAGGGCCACCCCTGTTGGGGTGGCCCTGAACGAAAGATTGTCCGGCGGTGTCCTACTCTCCCACACCCTCCCGAGTGCAGTACCATCGGCGCTGGAGGGCTTAGCTTCCGGGTTCGGAATGTAACCGGGC
>NZ_JBFAAF010000061.1:0-45930 GCF_040639595.1 Micromonospora sp. NPDC023814 | reverse complement strand
CGATGGCGCCGCCGGTGAAGGCGAGGCCGGCAGCGGTCAGGGCGGCCTTACGGATCAGATCGGTACGCATGATGAAGCACCTTTCGATCGGGGGTGTGCGGCGCGCACGGGGGGACGGCGTGCCGCGAGAGGGGGATGTCAGAACGGATCGCTCCGGCGGCGGGGCCTGCTCGGGCGTCCGGGGTGTCTCAACGACCCGGGCCGGCAGTGCATTCCACCGGTCGTTCGGGCCGTCGCGGCGCGGGGGAGTGCCGCGGGTATGCCATGTTCAACGACCCCGTCCGGCCGACGATTCCGCCGCCGGGGTGGCGCCGGCCACGGGACGGGCCGCACGCGATGGCGACATCCGGGGCATATCGGGCGGCATGAACCGGACATGCGGCACACGTGGCGCAGGTCGTCGGCGTCGCCGAATGGTCGTCGACAGCCGCCCGACAGGACGCGGGGCGCAGTCGGGGCCGCCGCCCGTCAGGACATCGGGGCGCAGCCGGGGCCGCCGCGCCGGCGGGCCCGCCACCATTGCGGTTGGCGGGCCCGCCGGGGGGGTGCGACGTCAGGCGGACGGGGCGGGCGCCCCTTCGGGGCCGGGCTGGGCGGGGATCACCGCCGGAGACGCGGCCGGAGCCGGCTGCTCCGCCGGCCAGGGCACCTCCGGGTCGGGGTGGAAGGCGATGCCGGCGGTGGACCAGCGCGGGCCGTGCCCGGCCAGCCGGTCGCGGAACCCGGCCCAGTCGTGCGCCGTCCGCGGGGACCAGCCCAGCTCGGCGATCGCGGGCAGCCTGGGGAAGAACATGAACTCGACCTCGGCCCGCGAGGTGACCGACTCGGTCCACAGCGGCGCCTCCACCCCGAGCACCGCGTCGGCGGGGACGCCGGCCACGTGGGCGGCGGGGTCCCAGTCGTACGCCCGGCGGACGTCGATCAGGCCCGCCCAGTCGTGCCCGATGGGGGTGTCGGGGGCGTACTTCATGTCGAGGTAGGCGTGGTTGCCGGGGGAGAGGATCAGCCGGGCGCCCCGGCGGACGGCGTCCGCGGTGACCGGGTCCTCGCCCGTCGTCCCCCACCACTGGAGCACCCGCCCGTCGGCGTGCCCGGCGGGCGCGATCTGGTGCCAGCCGACCACCGTCTTGCCGGTGTCGGCGACGATCCGCTGGACGCGCTCGACGAAGGCGGCGTACGCGTCGGGGAGTACCTTGAACGCCTCGTCGCCGCCGATGTGCAGCCACGGCCCGGGGGTGAGCGCGGCGATCTCGCCGAGCACGTCGGTGACGAACTCGTACGTCCGCTCGCTGGCCGGGTCGACGTAGCTGAAGCCGACCTCGGTGCCGGTGTACGGCGGCGGCGCGACCCGGTCCGGCGCCAGTTCCCCGTACGCGGTCAGCGCCGCGTGGGTGTGCCCCGGCAGGTCGATCTCCGGCACCACGGTGATGTGCCGCTGCGCCGCGTAGGCCACGATCCGGCGGTAGTCGTCGCGCGTGTAGTGCCCGCCGGGGCCGTCGCCCACCTCGAACGCCCCGCCGACCGTCGCCAGCCGGGGCCACGAGTCGACCGCGATCCGCCAGCCCTGGTCGTCGGTGAGGTGCAGGTGCAGGTGGTTGAGCTTGTAGCGGGCCAGGTGGTCGATCACCCGGAGCACGTCCGGCACGCCGAAGAAGTGCCGGGCCACGTCGAGCATCGCCCCCCGGTAGGCGAACCGGGGGCGGTCGGTGATCGAACCGCCCGGCAGCGCCCAGCGCTCGGCGACCGGCGTGGGGCTCTCGATCGCCGCCGGCAGGAGCTGCCGCAGCGTCTGCGCGCCGAAGAAGAGCCCGGCCGGGGTGGCGGCCTCGATGCGTACCCCGTCGGGGGTCACGTCGAGCCGGTAGCCCTCCGCGCCGAGGTCGGCGGCGTCGACCAGCGTCAGCGCGATGCCGCCGGCCGGCTCCGGCCGGGTGGCGTCGGCGACCGGCAGCGGGTAGCCGGTGGCCGGCCGGAGCAGGGCGGCGAGCTGCTCGCCGACGGCCCGGACGGCGTCGTCGGCGCTCACCCGGACGGCCGATTCGGCGGTGAGGACGAAGTCGGCGGCCGGGTCGGGCGCGACCAGCTCGGGGGCGGGCACCACGTCGCCCAGCCGGACCGGGGTGGGCGGGGCGAGCAGGTCGCCGGCGGCCCGGGCCGCCGCCCGGGCCAGCTCGGCGGCGGCGGGCGCGTGGGCCGGCAGGTCGAGGTGCCCGGGCGCCCGGTCGTCCGGCCCGATGGCGGACGGGTCGAGCGGCTCCGAGGCGGTGGGAACGGATGGCACGGCGATGGCTCCCGGGGGTGTATTCGCGGCTGTTATGGCAAAGGTGAGGTTCACCGAAATGCGTGCCGTCAAGAGTACGAGGGGGAGGCCGAAGTTGCGTGATCGTGCGCATGGAAGCGTTCCCAAAAACCGGTACGAACGCGGATAGTCGTGATGGCTGTGCCTATTGTCACCGAACGGCCCCGGGCCACGCGATGTTCGCTTAGCCTTCGCCCACCAGCCGGCATGGCATCGGGATTACCGGTGGTCCGCCCCGGGGTATGGAGCAACTGAACCTTCGTTAAGTGTCGGACCGGCGCGCGTGGGAGGCTCTGGTGGCAGCGCAAGAGACGGTGGAACACAAGTACGTCTACGACTTCGCCGAGGGCAACAAGGACCTGAAGGACCTGCTCGGCGGCAAGGGGGCCAACCTGGCCGAGATGACCAACCTCGGCCTGCCGGTCCCGCCGGGCTTCACCATCACCACCGAGGCCTGCAAGGCGTACCTCGCCACCGGTGAGGAGCCCGACGGGCTGGCCGACCAGATCGCCGCGCACCTGGCGTCGCTGGAGCAGGCGATGGGCAAGCGCCTCGGCGACCCGCGGGACCCGCTGCTCGTCTCCGTCCGCTCCGGGGCCAAGTTCTCCATGCCGGGCATGATGGAGACCGTCCTCAACGTCGGCCTCAACGACCGCAGCGTGGTCGGGCTGAGCGCCCAGGCGGACGGGAACGACCGCTTCGCCTGGGACTCGTACCGACGCCTGATCCAGATGTTCGGCAAGACCGTCTGCGAGGTGCCGGGCGAGGAGTTCGAGCACGCGCTGGACGACGCCAAGCGTGCCAAGGGCACCCAGAACGACCTCGACCTCGACGCGGACGACCTGCGCGGGCTGGTCGACGCGTACAAGAGGATCTTCCTCAAGCACACCGGCCGGGAGTTCCCGCAGGAGCCGCGCGAGCAGCTCGACCTGGCCATCCGCGCGGTCTTCGAGTCGTGGAACGCCGAGCGCGCGGTGGTCTACCGGCGGCAGGAGCGGATCCCGGCCGACCTCGGCACCGCGGTCAACGTGGTGGCCATGGTCTTCGGCAACCTCGGCTCGGACTCCGGCACCGGCGTCGCGTTCACCCGCGACCCCGCCAGCGGCGCGCAGGGCATCTACGGCGACTACCTGGCCAACGCCCAGGGCGAGGACGTGGTCGCCGGCATCCGCAACACCGTGCCGTTGCAGGAGCTGGAGAAGCTCGACAAGAAGTCCTACGACGAGCTGCTCAGCTACATGGCCCGGCTGGAGGGCCACTACAAGGACCTCTGCGACATCGAGTTCACCATCGAGCGCGGCAAGCTCTGGATGCTCCAGACCCGGGTCGGCAAGCGCACCGCCGCGGCTGCCTTCGTCATCGCCGGACAACTGGTCGACGAGGGCCTGATCGACCTCGACGAGGCGCTGCACCGGGTCAACGGCGCGCAGCTCGCCCAGCTGATGTTCCCGCGCTTCCAGCTCGACCACGAGTTCCAGCCGGTCGCCAAGGGCATCGGCGCCTCCCCGGGCGCGGCGGTGGGCAAGGTCGTCTTCACCTCCGCCCGCGCGGTCGAGTTGGCCGCCGAGGGAGCGGACGTGATCCTGGTCCGCCGGGAGACCAACCCGGACGACCTGAACGGCATGATCGCCGCCAAGGGCATCCTCACCTCGCGGGGCGGCAAGACCAGCCACGCCGCCGTGGTGGCCCGGGGCATGGGCAAGACCTGCGTCTCCGGCGCGGACGAGCTGGACATCAACATCCCGCAGCGGAAGTTCACGGTCGCCGGGCAGACCGTCACCGAGGGCGACGTCGTCTCCATCGACGGCACCACCGGCAAGGTCTACCTCGGCGAGGTGCCGGTCATGCCGTCGGAGGTCGTGCAGTACTTCGAGGGCAGCCTCGACCCGGAGCACATCGACAACGCCCTGGTCCGGGCCGTACACCGGATCATGTCGCACGCCGACGCCAAGCGGCGGCTGACCGTCCGCACGAACGCCGACACCGGCGCGGACGCCGCCCGGGCCCGGCGGTTCGGCGCGGAGGGCATCGGCCTCTGCCGG
Source organism: Micromonospora sp. NPDC023814 (assembly GCF_040639595.1). Taxonomy (NCBI): domain Bacteria; kingdom Bacillati; phylum Actinomycetota; class Actinomycetes; order Micromonosporales; family Micromonosporaceae; genus Micromonospora; species Micromonospora sp. NPDC023814. The sequence continues at coordinate 41,589 of NZ_JBFAAF010000061.1, read as the reverse complement.
ACCGAGCACATGTTCCTCGGCGACCGTCGTGAGCTGGTCGAGCGGCTGATCCTGGCCCGCACCGACGACGAGCGGGACGAGGCGCTCGCCGCGCTGCTGCCGTTGCAGCGGGACGACTTCGTGGAGATCTTCCGGGAGATGGACGGACTGCCGGTCACCGTCCGGCTGATCGACCCGCCGCTGCACGAGTTCCTGCCGCCGCTGGAACAGCTCGCGGTCAACGTCGCGGTCGCCCAGGAGCGCGGCGAGGACGTGGCCAAGGAGGAAGCGCTGCTCGCCGCCGTCCGGCGGATGCACGAGGAGAACCCGATGCTGGGCCTGCGTGGGGTCCGCCTCGGCCTGGTCATCCCCGGACTCTTCGCGATGCAGGTCCGGGCGATCGTCGAGGCGGCGGTCGCGTGTGCCCAGCGTGGCGGCGACCCCCGGCCGGAGATCATGGTCCCGCTGGTCGGCGCGGTGCAGGAGCTGGAGACGGTACGCGCCGAGGCGGAGAAGATCATCGAGGAGGTGACCCGGGAGAAGGCGGTCGACGTGCTGATCGGCACCATGATCGAGGTGCCGCGGGCGGCGCTGACCGCCGGGCAGATCGCCGAGGCGGCGCAGTTCTTCTCCTTCGGCACCAACGACCTGACCCAGATGGCGTGGGGCTTCTCCCGGGACGACGTGGAGGGCGCGTTCTTCTGGCGCTACCTGGAGCTGGGCATCTTCGGTATCTCCCCGTTCGAGTCGATCGACCGGGACGGCGTGGGCCGGCTGGTCCGGATCGCGGCGGAGGAGGGCCGGGCGGCCCGGCCGGAGCTGAAGCTCGGCGTCTGCGGCGAGCACGGCGGCGACCCCGACTCGGTGCACTTCTTCCACGAGGTGGGCCTGGACTATGTGTCCTGCTCGCCCTTCCGGGTGCCCGTCGCCCGGCTCGAGGCCGGCCGCGCCGCGGTGGAGACGGACGGCTCCGACAGCCGCTGAGGTCGGGAGTTCGGCAGATCGGCGGCGGGCCCGGGGGAGCGGGTCCGCCGCCGCTGCCGGGCGGGTGCGACCGCATCGTCGGTCGACTCCCGCGTGGCTCAGATCGGTGGGCGGCGCCAGGTGTGGTGGACGGCGCGCCGGGGCAGGGCACCCCCGGAGGTGCGGGGCGCGAGCGGGGCGTGCGCCTCCGGCACCGGCGTCACCCCGACCGGCCGGCGGGTGTCCAGCACCGAGCCGGTGCGCCGGGCCACCGCCCGGGCGTCGGCGTGCAGCGCCTCCAGGTCGGCGGCACCGTCGGCGACCAGCGTCAGCAGGGCGTTGCGCCCGGCCGGGTAGGTGACCACCGCGCCGGACGCGGTGCGGAGCACCGATTCCCGGAACTCCCCCTGCCGCACGGTGTCGGCCACCCGGTGGCCGAGGCCGAAACTCGCCGCCGCGAGCGCCGCCAGGTGTGTGGCGTCCGTCGCCGGCAGGTCGCTGGAGATCAGCAGGCCGTCGGTGCCGGCCAGCACCGTGCCCGCCACCTCGGGGCGGCGTCGGCGCAGCCCCTGCAACTCCGTTCCCATCATCGTGTCCGCGTCCACGGGTGTCACTCCCACCGTCGGGCCCTCAGTCTGGTCACGTTCCGCTCCGGGAACGCTACCGCCGGCCATGCCGGACCGAGGTCCCGTAACGGTCGGCGATCGGCCGACAACTCTCGTCTGAACGGAGGTTGCGGGCCCGTCCGGCGCGCGCCAGCGGCGAGCCGTTCCGGCCGTCCGGGCGTAACCTGATCGGCATGAGCAGCGCCTGGGAGAGCCTGACCGTCGACGCCCGGGACCCGGCCCGGCTCGCCCGCTGGTGGGCCGAGGCACTGGGCTACCAGGTGGTGGCCGAGCAGCCGGACGGGGTGGAGATCCGCCGGTCCGCCGACCGGCTGCCGGGCATCACCTTCGTGCCCGTCGCCAACGACAAGGAGACCAAGAACCGGCTGCACATCGACCTGCGCCCCGACGACCAGGAGGCCGAGGTCGAGCGGCTGGTCGACATGGGCGCCCGGCACGTCGACATCGGCCAGGGCGACGTCGAATGGACCGTGCTCGCCGACCCGGAGGGCAACGAGTTCTGCGTGCTGCGGCAGCGTGCGGACTGAGCGTCCGGGGCCGGACGACCCGGACACGGCCCGCTGGGTCGGCGAGCCGCCGAAGGACACCGGGTACGGGCGGTCGGCGTACGAGCGCGACCGGGCCCGGGTGCTGCACTCGGCGGCGTTCCGGCGGCTCGCCGCGAAGACCCAGGTGCACACGGCCGGCACCGACGACTTCCTGCGTACCCGGCTGACCCACTCGCTGGAGGTCGCGCAGATCGCCCGGGAGATGGGCGCCCGGCTGGGCTGCGACCCGGACGTGGTGGACACCGCCGGGCTCGCCCACGACCTGGGGCACCCGCCGTTCGGGCACAACGGCGAGGACGCGCTGGACGTGCTGGCCGCCGGCTGCGGCGGCTTCGAGGGCAACGCGCAGACGCTGCGGGTGCTGACCCGGCTGGAGGCGAAGGTGGTCGCCCCGGACGGCACGTCCGCCGGCCTGAACCTCACCCGCGCCTCGCTCGACGCGGTCAGCAAGTACCCGTGGCCGCGTCGCTCGGACCAGCGCAAGTTCGGTGTGTACGACGACGACCTGCCAGTATTCGCCTGGCTGCGTGCCGGCGGCCCGGGCGACGACCGGCGCTGCCTGGAGGCGCAGGTGATGGACTGGGCCGACGACGTCGCGTACTCGGTGCACGACGTCGAGGACGGCATCCACGGCGGGTACGTGACGCTGCGCCCGCTGCTGGACGAGGCCGACGAGCGGGCCGCGCTCTGCGCCGACGTCGCGGCCACCTACTCCGGCGAGTCCCCGGCCGACCTCGACGAGGTGCTGCGGGAGCTGCTCGACGACCCGGTGCTCGCCCCGCTGGCCGGCTACGACGGCAGCCACCGCGCGCTGGCCGCGCTCAAGGCGACCACCAGCGTGCTGACCGGCCGGTTCGTCTCGACCGTCGTGGCGGCCACCGAGGAGCGGTACGGTCCCGGCCCCCACCGCCGGTACGCGGCCGATCTGGTGGTGCCCCGGCGGATCCGGGCGCGGTGCGCGCTGCTCAAGGGCATCGCCCTGCGGTACGTGATGCGCCGCCCCGGCGCCGAGGGCCGCTACCGGCGGCAGCGGGAGGTGCTGGCCGACCTGGTGCACGCCCTGGCCGGCCGGGCGCCGGACGCGCTGGACCCGGTCTTCGCGCCGCTCTGGCGGGCCGCGCCGGACGACGCCGCCCGGCTCCGGGTGGTGATCGACCAGGTGGCCTCGCTCACCGACCCGGCGGCGGTGGCCTGGCACGCGCGGCTGGTGCCCGGCTCCGGGCGCGCCCGGCCCGCAGCCGGTGGAGGGCCGGTAATGGGCGACCCGGATTACTTAGGTTAGCCTAACCAGCATGACGGAACGCCCGAAGAAGGTCACGTCCGCCCGGGTACTGCGCACCGAGCGGCCCACCCCCCACCTGATCCGGCTCGTGCTCGGCGGGGAGGAGTTGACCGGCCTGCCGGTGGGCGAGTTCACCGACCACTACATCAAGATCGTGTTCCCGGTGCCGGGGGTCGACCACCCGAGCCCGATGGACCTCGCCGCGATCCGCCGTGACCTGCCCCGGGAGCAGTGGCCCCGGCTGCGGGCGTACACGGTGCGGGCCTGGGACGCGCTGGCCGGGGAGCTGACCGTCGACGTCGTGCACCACGGCGACGAGGGGCTCGCCGGGCCGTGGGCGGCCGCGCTGCGCCCCGGCGACCCGGTGCACTTCGTCGGCCCCGGCGGCGCGTACGCCCCGAGCCCGGACGCCGACTGGCACCTGCTGGTCGGCGACGAGAGCGCGCTGCCGGCGATCGCCGCCGCCCTGGAGCGGCTGCCGGCAGGCGCCCCGGCCGTCGCGTTCGTCGAGGTCGCCGACCCGGCCGAGGAGCAGCGGCTGGCCAGCCCGGGCGCGGTGCGCCTGACCTGGCTGCACCGGGGCGGGCGCCCGGTCGGGGAGGCCCTGGTCGCGGCGGTCCGCGACCTGGAGTTCCCGCCCGGCGAGGTGCACGCCTTCGTCCACGGCGAGGCGACCTTCGTGAAGGAGCTGCGCCGCCTGCTCCGCGCGGAGCGTGGCGTCCCCCGCGACCGGCTCTCCATCTCCGGCTACTGGCGCCGGGGCATGGACGACGAGGGCTGGCGCGCCAGCAAGCCCGACTGGAACCGCCAGGTCGAGGCCGAGGAGTCCGCCGCCGTCCCCGCCTGAGTGGCCCTCCCGGGCACCCCGGGAGCGGGCGTTCGCCCGATATCGCCGTGTGTCGTCCCCGTGCCCAGCAGGATGGGCGGGGGGTGACCATGAGCGAGCAGGTGCGGGACCGGCCGCAGGCCGTGGGCCGGGTCGACCCGGTGGTGCTGGCGCTCAGCGTCGGCGGCGTGCTGGCCGTGGTGGCCTGGGGCGTGCTGGGCCGGAGGTCCCTGGCCGGCTTCGGCGAGTCCGGCCTGGGCTGGGCGATCAGCACCTTCGGCTGGTTCTTCGTGGTGGCCGCCGATGCCTTCCTGGTGCTCTCGGTGGTCATCGCCGCGACGAAGTTCGGCCGGATCCGGCTCGGCGCCGACGAGGACGAACCGGAGTTCAGCACCCTCGCCTGGGTCTCGATGATGTTCAGCACCGGCATGGGGATCGGCCTGGTCTTCTACGCCGTCGCCGAGCCGATCGAGCACTACGCCGCGCCGCCCCCGGCCAGCGGCGTCGCGCCGAACACCGGGGCGGCCGGGGCGGTGGCGATGCAGTACACGCTCTTCCACTGGACGCTGCACCCGTGGGCGATCTACGCGGTGGTGGCGCTCGCGCTGGCGTACTCGACGTTCCGCAAGGGGCGGGAGAACCGCATCTCGGCGGCCTTCCAGCCGCTGCTCGGCGCGCGGGTGGACGGCCCGGTGGGCCGGGCGATCGACCTGCTGGCCGTCTTCGCCACCGTCTTCGGCTCGGCCACCAGCCTCGGCCTCGGCGCCCTCCAGGTCGCCGCCGGGCTGGACCTGGTCACCCCCGTGCCGGACAGCACGGCCGTCGAGCTGGTGGTGATCGCCGCTCTCACCCTGGCCTTCGTCGTCTCCGCCTTCTCCGGCCTGCACAAGGGCATCAAGTGGCTGTCCACCACCAACGTGGTGCTCGCCGTCGCGCTGATGGTCTTCGTGTTCGTGGCCGGCCCGACCATCTACGCGCTGGAGGTGCTGCCCGCGTCGGTCGGCGACTACCTCAGCAACCTGATCACCATGTCCACCCGTACCGGCGCGTTCTCCGACCCGGCCTGGCTGGGCTCCTGGACGATCTTCTACTGGGCGTGGTGGATCTCCTGGGCCCCGTTCGTCGGCATCTTCATCGCCCGGATCTCCCGGGGCCGCACCGTCCGGCAGTTCGTCGTCGGCGTGCTGCTGGTGCCCAGCGGGGCCAGCGTGGTCTGGTTCGCGGTGATGGGCGGCAGCGCCCTGCGGGTGCAGGCCACCGGCACCCGGGACCTGGTCGCCGACGTCGGCGCGGGCACCGAGCGGGCGCTCTTCGGCCTGCTCGAGGCCCTGCCCCTGGCGGGCCTGACCACCCTGCTGGCGATGGTGCTGGTCGCGCTCTTCTTCGTCACCGGCGCCGACTCCGCCGCGCTGGTGCTCGGCTCGCTGACCTCCCGGGGCGCGCTGCGCCCGCACCGCGCGCTGGTCGTGGTCTGGGGCGTGCTGATCGGCGCGGTGGCCGCGGTGCTGCTGCTGGTCGGCGGGCTGGACGCGCTGCAACAGGCGACCATCCTGGTCGCGCTGCCGTTCGTGGTGGTCATGCTCGGCCTGGCCGTCGCGCTGGTCCGGGACATGGCCGGAGACCCGGCGGTCAACCCGCCGCCCCGGGCCCGCCGCTACGGCCTGGCCGCGGCGATCCGCGCCGCCCGGTCGTACGAGGAGGAGGACCCGCCGCCGGTGCGGCGCTACCTGCGGCGCCGGCCGCGGTGACCGGCGCGGCCCGCCCGGGGTGAGCGGTCGCGCCGGCGGAACCGCCGAGGTGGCGGCGTTGGTCGCCACACCCGGTGTCCCCCGCCGGCGCGACGCCGGTCGGGCAGGGCAGGATGTACGGCGAGGGGGTGGCGGACATGGCTGGGCGGATCCGGGACGAGGACATCGCGCTGGTCCGGGAGCGCAGCTCGATCGCCGACGTCATCTCGGAGACGGTGACCCTGAAGTCGGCCGGCGGCGGCAACCTCAAGGGGCTGTGCCCGTTCCACGACGAGAAGAGCCCCTCGTTCAACGTCTCGCCCGCCCGCAACGTCTGGTACTGCTTCGGCTGCGGCGCCGGCGGCGACGCGATCAAGTTCCTGATGGACGCCGAGCACCTCAGCTTCGTCGAGTCGGTGGAGCGGCTCGCCGCCCGGGCCGGGATCCAGCTGCGCTACGTCGAGGGCGACTCCGCCGCGCCGCGGCCGCGCCCGCAGCAGGGGCAGCGGCAGCGCCTCGTCGCCGCGCACGCCGCCGCCGTGGAGTTCTACCGCGCCCAGCTCACCACGGCCGGCGCGCGCCCGGCCCGGGAGTTCCTGGCCCGGCGCGGCTTCGACCGGGCCGCCGCCGAGCGCTACGGCTGCGGGTTCGCCCCGGACGCCTGGGACCTGCTCACCAAGCACCTGCGCCAGCAGGGCTTCACCCACGACGAACTGGTCACCGGCGGGCTGTCCCGGCCGTCGCGCTCCGGCACGCTGATCGACCGGTTCCGGCGGCGGCTGATGTGGCCGATCCGCGACATCACCGGCGACGTCATCGGCTTCGGCGCCCGGAAGCTCTTCGAGGACGACGACGGCCCGAAGTACCTCAACACCCCCGAGACGCCGATCTACAAGAAGTCGCACGTCCTCTACGGCATCGACCAGGCCAAGCGGGAGATCGCCAAGCAGGGCAAGGTGGTCGTGGTCGAGGGCTACACCGACGTGATGGCCTGTCACCTGGCGGACGTCCCGACGGCGGTGGCGACCTGCGGCACGGCGTTCGGCGCGGACCACATCGGCGTGCTGCGCCGGGTGCTCTTCGACAGCGACGAGCGAGCCGGCGAGGTCATCTTCACCTTCGACGGGGACGCCGCCGGCCAGAAGGCCGCGCTGCGGGCCTTCGAGGACGACCAGCGTTTCGTCGGGCGCACCTTCATCGCGGTCAGCCCCGACAACATGGACCCGTGCGACCTGCGCCTGGCCAAGGGCGACATGGCGGTCCGCGACCTGGTCGCCCGCCGCGAGCCGCTGGTCGACTTCGCGCTGCGGCACGTCATCAGCCGGTACGACCTCGACACCGTCGACGGCCGGGTGGAGGCGATGCGCCGGGCCGCGCCGCTGGTGGCCAAGATCAAGGACCGGGAGAAGCGCCCGGAGTACGTCCGCAAGCTCGCCGGCGACCTCGGCATGGAGATCGAGCCGGTGCAGCGGGCCGTGCTGGCCGCCGCGTCCGCCCCGCCCGGTCGGGACACCCCGCCGCCGGCCCGCCCCGCCCCGGCCGAGCCGGTCGTCGACAACCCGCAGTCGATGGTCGAGCGGGAGGCGCTGAAGCTCGCGCTCCAGGAGCCGGTGCTGGCCGGGCCGATGTTCGACGCGGTCGAGGCGTCGGAGTACCGCCACCCCGTGCACGTGGCGGTGCGGGCGGCCGTCGCGGCCGTCGGCGGGGCCGCCACGGCGACCGGCGGCGCGGTCTGGATCGAGTCCGTCCGCGACGCCTGCGAGGACCTCGCGGCCCGGGCGCTCGTCGGCGAGCTGGCCGTGGAGCCGCTGCGCATCGACGGCGACCCCGACCCGCGCTACGTCTCGGTCACGATCGCCCGGTTGCAGTGGGGCTCGGTGACCGGCCGGATCAGGGACCTGAAGTCCCGGATCCAGCGGATCAACCCGGTCAACAACAAGGACGAGTACTTCGCCGCCTTCGGCGAGCTGCTCTCGCTTGAGCAGCACGCCCGGGCATTGCGCGAGCAGGCCGCGGGAGGACTGTAGATGGGACTGTTCCGCCGCAGGCCGAAGCTGCCGACGGCCGCCCGGCCGCCGCTGGCCCCCGACGAGCGGGTGCTCGCCTGGGCCGCGGCCGGCAACGGCGAGGGCGACGGCGTGGTGGTGGCCAGCAACCTCGGGCTCTGGCTGCCCGGCCGGGCGCACCGACTGGGCTGGCACGACATCCTCAAGGCGGTCTGGTCCGGCCGGGAACTCACCGTCACGCCGGCCGAGCGGGTCGCCGAACGCGACGGCTACCTGGTGGTGGCGGACTGCCCCGCCGAGACCTACCTGCTGCTCGACCCGGGTGAGCTGCCGCACCAGGTGCGGGAGCGGGTCACCCGCTCGGTGGCGTACACCCGGCACCACCCGGTGCCCGGCGGCGCGGGCCGGGTCGCCGCGCGGCGGGCGCCGGGCGTGGACGGCCTCACCTGGACGGTCCGCCTCGACCCCGGCACCCCGGCGGACGACCCCGACGTGCTCGCCGAGACCGACCGCCTCGTCGCCGCCGCCCGCGCCGCCACCACCCCGGCGGACGCCTGACGCGCCCGGCCATGCCCGGCCGGCCGGCGTCGGTCAGCCGGCCCGGTAGAAGCGGGCCGCCCCGGGGTGCAGCGGGATCGGGTCGGTGCCGGCGGCGCTCTGCCGGGTGAAGTTGCCGCCCTCCGGGTGCACGCCGACCAGGTCGGCCTGGTAGGTGAAGAGCAGCCGGGTCAGGTCGTACGCCAACTGGTCGGGCATGTCGGCGCCGACCAGGATCACGTTCGCCACCGTGACGGTCGGCGTGGCGCTCGTCGTGCCGTAGACCTCCTTCGGCAGCTCGGCGGTGGTGTAGACCGAGCCGTGCCGGGCGCCGAGCGGCTCGATGAGGTCGGCGATCGGCAGCAGCGCGAACGTCCCCGGGGCGCTGGAGAGCAGGTCGGCGATGCCCGGCGTGGGCAGGCCGCCGGAGAAGAACATCGCGTCGAGCGTGCCGGCCCGCATCCGCTTGACCGTCTCCGGCAGGGACAGCGCGGCCCGGCGGACGTCCCGGTCCGGGTCGAGGCCGGCCGCCGCCAGCAGGCGCCCGGCGATGATGTCGGTGCCGGACTTCGGGGAGCCGGTGGACACCCGCTTGCCGCGCAGCCCCGACAGGGCGGTGATCTTCGCGTCGGCCCGGACGATCACGTGGGTGTAGTTGCTGTAGACCCGGGCCAGCGCCCGGACGGGCTGGGGCTGGCCCTCGAAGGCCCCACGCCCCTGCACCGCGTCCGCGGCCGTGTCGGCGAGGCTGAACGCGATCTCCATGTCGCCGCTGGCCAGCCGGTTGATGTTCTCCACCGACGCCCCGGTCGGCTCGGCCCGGGCCTCGTAGCCGGGCAGGTGGCGGCTGATCACGTCGGCGTAGCCGCCGCCGAGCTGGTAGTAGACGCCGGTGGTGTTGCCGGTGGCGAGGAAGATGCGACCGCCGTGCCAGGGCTGCGGCCCGGCCTCGGACGTGCCGCAGCCGGCGGCGAGCAGGGCCGCCAGCAGGGCCGCCAGCAGCCGTCGGGGCCGTCCGGTCACGCCCGGACCGCCGGCTCCAGCGCCTCCGCCACCCGCTGGACCAGCATGGCGGTCTCGTAGCCGATCTGGCCCAGGTCGCAGCCGGGCGCGGCCAGCACCCCGACGAGCGCGCGCTCGCCCACCGCCATCACCAGCAACACCCCGCCGTCCATGTCGACGATCTGCTGGCGTACCCGGCCGGCGGACATCAGCCGCGCGGCGCCGACCGTCAGGCTGGCCAGGCCGCTGATCACGGCGGCGAGCTGGTCCACCTGGTCCGGCGCGAGATCGGGGGAGGCCGCCAGCCGCAGCCCGTCGCCGGAGACGGCGAGGGCGTGCGACACGTCCGGCACCTGCTCGGCGAAGTTGGCCAGCAGCCAGTCGAGGCCGGCGCTCGCGGATGGGGTCATGGGGTTCTCCTGGGGGGTGTCGTCTGCTGGGTACGTCGCGTCGCGGCGGCGACGCCCTCGGCGAGCGCGGACAGCCGGGAGCGCACCAGCTCGGGGTCGAGCAGGTCGTCCTTCGGCGGCGGCGCGGGGGCGTCGTGCAGCGCGGCCGGGAGTTGGCCGCCCCGGGTGCGGCGGGGCAGCCCGACCCCGGTGGTGGAGGCCGGCGCCGGGCCGGGCGGGGGCGGCGCGGGGACGGAGACCGGCGGGGGCGGCGCGGTGGCGGGGCCCGCCGGCCGCGCCTTGAGCACCGGGAGCGCGACCGTCGGCGCGCGGTGGATGCCGGCCATGTCGGGCAGGGCGGCCGGGTCGCCCGGCTCGCCCGGCCGGGCGCCGGTCGACACGGACGGGACGGCCTGGGTGGACGGTGGTCGGAACCAGGGGGCCGCGGCGGCGGGCTCCGGCGTACGCCGTTGCGGGGCGGGCCGCGGGGCGACCGACTCGACCCGGGTCAGCGCCGACTCCGGGATGTCCACCTGCGCGACGGTGCCCGCGCCGGTGGCGTACAGGTGCACCCGCACGCCGTGCCGGGCCGCCAGGTGGGACACCACGTGCAGGCCCATGCTGCCGGCGGCGGCGCTGGAGAGCATCGCGGGGACGCGCAGCCGCTCGTTGATCGCGGCGAGCCGGCCGTCGCTGATCCCGATGCCCTGGTCGTGCACGCGCAGCGTGAGCCCGTCGACGGTGCGCCGGCCGTCGACGTGCACCGGCGCGTCCGGCGGCGAGTAGACGGTGGCGTTCTCCAGCAGCTCGGCGAGGAGGTGGACCAGGTTGCCGACGGCGTCGCCGTGCACCGCGGCGGTGGGCACGTCGACCTCCACCCGGGGATACTCCTCGATCTCCGAGGCGGCCGCCCGGATCACGTCGGCCAGCAGGTGGGCGCCCTCGTGCGCGCGGCCGGGCTCGCCGCCGGCGAGGACCAGCAGGTTCTCCCCGTTGCGCCGCATCCGGGCGGCGAGGTGGTCCAGCGCGAAGAGCCGGGCCAGGGCGTCGGGGTCGGTCTCCTCGCGTTCGAACTCGTCGAGCAGGCGCAGCTGCCGGGTGATCAGGGTACGGATCCGCCGGGCCAGCGCCTCGGCCATCCGGGTCACGTCCATCCGCAGCTCGGCCTGCTCGCCGGCGAGCCGCAGCGCGGCCCGGTTCACCGTGTCGAACGCCTGGGCCACCTGGGCGACCTCGTCCCGGCCCTGCCGGATGCCGGCCGTGAGCCGGGTGGCCGCCCCCTCGGTCTGCGTACCGTCGCCGGCCGCGATCGCGGTGATCCGCTCCGGCAGCTCGCGGTGGGCCATGGTGAGCGCCGCGACCCGCAGCCGGCGCAGCCGGCGGCTGGTGCGTACGGCGAGCAGCGCGGCGGCGGTCAGCGACGCCAGCGCGACGGCGGTGGTCGCGCCGCCGGTGACCAGGGCCCGCCGCCGGGCGTCCCGGGCCAGGCCGGCGGCCTGGCGGTCGAGTTCCTCGGACAGCTCCCGGCCGAGCAGGTTGTACCGGCGGATGGCGCCGCTCTGGGCCACGTACCAGGCGTCGCCGTCGGTCCGCAGCCCGCCCGGTTCGGTCTCCGCGTTGAGCGCGCTGTCCCGCATCCGCCGCGCCGTGGAGACGTCGGTGCCGGTCACCAGCCGGGCGTACGCGTCCGCCGACCGCCCGCCGGCGATCCGGGAGAACTCGGCCTGGCGCTGCTCCTGCGCGCCGCGCAACTGGCCGAGGCGGACCAGTTCCCCGTCCGCCAGCGCGCCCCGCACGAAGACGGTGCGGAGCAGGTCGCGTTCCAGCGCGGCGAGGTGTTCCTGGGCGGCCACCGCCGCCACCTCCCGGGCCCCGTTGGCCAGGTCCCGGTCGCGGACCTGGGCCGGCAGCGCGTCGGCGACGGCGAGCAGCGACTCGACCAGCGCCAGGTAGGTCGGGTCGGCGGTGGTGGCGTTGAGCGCGGCCTGGCGGGCCGGGGCGAGCTGGCCGAGCTGCGCGTCGGCGCCGTCGAGCACCTGGCCGAGGTCCGGGGCGGCCCGGCGGGCGTCCCGGCTGGCGCCGCGGTAACGCTCCACGGAGGTGTCGACCCGCCGCCGCTGCGCCTCGACGAGGGGACGGCCGGTCGAGCCGCCCCGCTGGCGCAGGGCCGCCGTCTCGCCGAGTTCCCGCTCCAGCTCGTGCACCAGGCGCACGGTGGCCGTCGCGGTGCCGGCGAGCACCCGGGCGCGGTCCGCGTCGGCGGAGGCGTCCAGCGCGGTGGCGGTCTGGGTGGCCCCCAGCACCACCAGACCGACCGTGGCCACCAGGATCGGCGCGAGCAGCTGGGTGCGTACCGACCACAGCCGGTCGGTGTGGTCGGTGGGCCGGTGCCGGCGCACACCGGCGGGGTCGGGAAGCGACACTCGGGCCTTCCGGGGTGGGTCGGGGGGTACCGGGCCCGGGCGGGACGCCCGGACCCGGCACCGACGGGTCAGCTCGCGCCGAGGTCCTGCAACGCCTTGGCCGCGCCGCGGTGCAGCGGCACGGGGTCGGTCTTGCGGGCGGTGTCGAGGCTGATGCCCTTGGCCGCCGGGTTGGCCTGGGCCAGCGCGTCCTTCCTGTCGAACACCGTCCGGGTGATCGCGCAGGCCACGTTCGCGTTGAGGTCCTTGCGGACCAGCAGCACGTTCGGCACCACGATGGTCGGGGTGTCCGCCGACGTCTTGTAGACGTCCGCCTTGATGGTCCCCGCCTGGTACGCCGGGTTGAGTTCGGCCATCTTGGGCAGCAGCGGGCTGATGTCGAGGAACTTCACCTTGTCGCCGGCCGTGGTGAACAGGTCGGTCACGCCGCCCGTGGGCACCCCGCCCGACCAGAAGAAGCCGTCGATGCTGCCGTCCTTGACGCCCTCGACGGTCTTGGTCAGGTCGAGCCGCTGCGCCTGGATGTCCTTGGCCGGGTCGAGGCCGGCGGCCTCCAGCAGGCGGTTGGCGATGACCTCGGTGCCGGACTTGGGGGAGCCCGTCGAGATCTTCTTGCCCTTCATGTCGGCGACGGAGGCGATCCCCGCGTCGGCCCGGACGACGACCTGCGTGTAGTTGTCGTAGATCCGGGCGAGCGCCTCGACCGGCTGCGGGGCGGTGAAGCTGCCCTTGCCCTGCACCGCGTTGACCGCCGTGTCGAACAGCGAGAAGGCGACGTCGTACTGGCCGCCGACGAGCTGCTCGACGTTCTGCACCGACGCGCCGGTCTCGGCGGCGGTGCCGCTCAGCTTGCCGTCGGTCGCCCCGGAGAGCTGGCCGGCGAGGGCGTTGCCGACCACGTAGTAGACGCCGGTGGCGTTGCCGGTGGCGATGCCGACGCGGGTGCTCTCGGTGACCTTGCAGGTGATCTCGCTGGCGGCGTCGTCCTTGGTGGCGCCGTCCTGACGCCCCCCGCAACCGGCGGCGCCCGCCGCGACGAGCGCCAGCGTGCCCACCCCCGCGGCGATCCGCACGTTGATCCGTCTCACTGTTTCTCCTCCCCATGGGTGACCGTTGCACCTGCTGACGGCACGCCGGTCGGGCCGGCGGTGCCGCGTCTGACGAGCACACCCGCCACCATGACGGCAGCCAGGGCGGCGCCGACGGCGACGGGTACGGGTTCGAGCCAGAGCAGCGTCAGCCCGGCGAGCGCGCCGAGGATCCGCTCCGGCGTGCCGGCCGGGCCGACGCCGGGCAGCCAGCCGCCCGCCGCCACCGCCAGCACGGCGACGCTGAGGGCGGCCACCGCCCCCGCCACGGCGATCCGCTGCGCGCCCCCGATGCCGAGCAGCCCGAGGCCCGTCGGCGTGACCACGAAGGCGAGCGGGATGAGGTAGGCCGGCAGGGCGTACCGCAGGGTCTGCCACATGGTCGGCACCAGCCGGCCGCCGGTCACGGCGGCGGCGGCCACGGCGGCGAGCGCGGTCGGCGGGGAGGCCTCGGACAGGACCGCGAAGTAGAAGACGAACATCGCCGCGGCCGGCGCGGTGACGCCCAGGTCCAGCAGGGCCGGACCGATGATCACCCAGCCGATCACGAAGGACGCGGTGACCGGCACGGCCAGCCCGAGCAGGGTGAGGGCGACGGCGGCGAGCAGCGCGGTGAGCGCCAGCACCACGGCCGGATCCGAGCTGACGGCCTTGGCCCCGCTGACCAGCAGCGCCGCGGCCTGCGGACCGAGGCCGGTCTTGGTGGTGGTGGCGGTGATGATGCCCGCCGCGGCGCAGACCGCGCTCACCGCGAGCACCCCGCGCACGCCGGCGCTCAGCGCGGCCAGCAGCCGGGCCGGGGTGAGCCGGTGCCGCCGGTCCAGGAAGGACAGCACCGCGGCCAGGACGGTGGCCACCACGACGGCCCGGGTCGCGGAGAAGCCGACGGCCAGCAGCACGACGATCGCGAGCAGCGACAGGAAGTGGTAGCCGAACCGGCCCAGCAGCCGCCACGGGGAGGCGGTGTCGAGCACCACCGGGCGCACCCCCGAGCGCCGGGCGTCGATCTCGACCGCGAGCAGGATGCCGAGGTAGTACAGCACCGTCGGGACGGTGGCCCAGCCGAGCACCTGGAGGTACGACACGCCCAGGTACTCGGCGATGATGAAGGCCGCCGCGCCGAGGGTGGGCGGGGACAGGATCGCCCCGACGCCGGCCGCGGCGAGCATGCCGCCCGCGCGCTCCGGCGGGTAGCCGGCCCGGCGCAGGACGGGCCAGGTGACCGCGCCGATGCTGACCGTCGTCGCCGCGCCCGAGCCGGAGACGGTGCCGAGCAGGAAGCCCGAGGCGACGGCCGTGCGGCCGGCCGCCGTCCGGGAGCGCCGGAAGGCGGCGGCGGACAGCTCCACGAAGAACCGCCCGGCTCCGGAGAGGTCCAGCACCGCCCCGTAGATGGTGAACAACACGATGTACGTCGCCGCGACGTCGAGCGGGGTGCCGTAGAAGCCGCTGTCGGAGTTGTAGAAGGCGTCGACGAGCTGCCCGAAGTCGAGGCCGGCGTGGGCCACCGGCCAGGACTGGGGCAGCAGCCCGCCGTAGTAGCCGTAGCCGAGGAAGACCAGGCAGACGGCCGGCAGGATCCACCCGGTGGTGCGCCGGCACGCCTCCAGCAGCAGGAGCAGCAGCGTGGTGCCCATGGCCACGTCGACCCCGACCAGCAGGCCCTGCCGGTCGAGGAAGGCGTCGTATCCGCCGCCGCCGTCGCCGAGGGGGACCGGCAGCACCGGGTAGAGGCAGCTCACCAGCGCCGCGGCGGCCAGCACCCAGTCGACCACGGTCGGGCCCCCGCCCTCGTCGCGGTCGTCGGTGCCGGGCCGGCTCTCCCCGCCCGCTCGTCGGGCCCCGCGCCGCAGCCGCTCGGGCAGCCGCAGGTTCGCCGGGTACGCCAGGAAGACGACCGGCAGGACTCCGGCCAGGAAGATGACGAGGTAGAACTTGCTGCCCTGCGAAAGCGGGCTGAACACCTGCCAGAGGGCGAGCAGCGCGATCGCGAGCGTGGTGCCGGTGACCAGGACGCCGACCGGCCCGGAGAGGACCCGTCCGGGCTTCTCGTCCTCGAACTGGGCGGCGAGGTCGCGCGGATCGGCGCCGGCGGAATCCGTCTTGTCGGGCGGTTCCGGCGGCAGCGGCATCGGGTCCTCGTCCACGGTGGATCCCGGGCCCACGGAAGGTGGCTGTGGGGCGGGATCGCCGGAAGAACGTACTGGTGACACGAGGGGGCACGATACGCGAATTGCGTACCTTAGGGAATATTGCCGATCATGATTGCGGTCGGTAATGGCGGCGAGTGAACAATTACGCAGAGATGCTGCGGTTGTGGTCGTCTTTTGATCGGAATGTGAACCGAAGCTGGCGACAATGCGGAATGTCCGGCGGCGATTGAATCCATCTTGTCCACTATGGTCCCGACAACGCCCTCCGGTTCCTCCGCCCCGTCCACCAGCCGGCGCGGGCACGCCCGCCCCGGCGGCACCGCGACGGAGAGTAGTGTCGTCGCTCTCCGTGCGCCCGGTCGGCCGATCAGGCCGCCGACGGGTCCCCTACCTGGCCACCGCCCCTGTCGGGCCGACCGGGGCGGCGGGGACGCGCCCCGGTCGGCCCACGGCGCGTCCCGGTGGTGGGGTCGGGCTCCCGCCCCGACAAACCGGTGGGACGTTGTCGGACCGGGCGGTTAGGGTCGGGCGGTGACCACGCCTCAGCCACTCATCCGGGCGCGGGGGCTGGTGAAGCGGTTCGGCGACTTCACCGCCGTCGACGGCATCGACGTCGAGGTGCGCGCCGGTGAGGCCTTCGGCTTCCTCGGGCCCAACGGCGCCGGCAAGTCCTCCACCATGCGGATGATCGGGTGCATCTCCCCGCCCAGCGGCGGCGAGCTGCGCATCCTCGACATGGATCCCGTCCGCGACGGCCCGGCCATCCGGGCCCGGCTCGGCGTCTGCCCCCAGCTCGACAACCTCGACCCGGAGCTGACCGTCCGGGAAAACCTCACGACCTACGCGCGCTACTTCGGCATCCCCCGCCGGGTGGCCCGGGCGCGCTCCGCCGAGCTGCTCGACTTCGTCCAGCTCACCGAGCGGGCCGACAGCAAGGTCGAGCCGCTCTCCGGGGGCATGAAGCGGCGGTTGACCATCGCCCGCGCGCTGGTCAACGAGCCCGAGATCGTGCTGCTGGACGAGCCGACGACCGGCCTCGACCCGCAGGCCCGGCACCTGGTGTGGGAGCGGCTGTTCCGGCTCAAGCAGCAGGGCGTCACGCTGGTGCTCACCACGCACTACATGGACGAGGCGGAGCAGCTCTGCGACCGCCTGGTCGTGATGGACGGCGGCCGGATCGTCGCCGAGGGCTCGCCCCGCGCGCTGATCGAGCGGCACTCCACCCGGGAGGTGGTGGAGCTGCGGTTCGCCGCCGAGTCGCAGGAGGCGTTCGCCGGCAAGCTCGACGGCCTGGGGGAGCGGGTCGAGGTGCTGCCCGACCGGATCCTGCTCTACGTCCCCGACGGCGACGCGGCCGTGGCCGAGGTCGGCGCGCTGGGCCTGCACCCCGCCAACGTGCTGGTCCGGCGCAGCAGCCTGGAAGACGTCTTCCTCCACCTCACCGGCCGGACCCTGGTCGACTGAGTCGCGCACGTCCACCGGCTGCGCGGGGCCGTCAGCGTCCTGCGACTCGTTCCGTAGCATCGGCGGGCCGGCGGCACGCTGCCCGCCGGAGACGAGCACGGGGGTCACATGTCGAGGTTGGAGTTCCAGTCCCGCCACCAGGCCGGGCTGGGCGCGCTCTACCTGGGGGTCTTCGCCACCATCTGGTTCAGCGTGCCGGCCGCCGACCAACCGTTGCGGACCCTGCTCGTCGTCGCCAGCGGCGCGGCGCTGCTCACCGCGGTGGCCGGAGCGGTCGTGGTGGCCCGGAGCCGGAGGGCGGCCGCCGCCGCCCGGGACCGCGCCGCCGACCGCCGTTACCTGCTGATCGTCGTCGCCGAGTTCGCCGCCGCCGGGCTGGGCGCCGCCGTACTCGGTCTCGCCGGCTGGTCGGAGTTCATTCCGGTGCTGGTCTGCGCCGTGGTGGGGTTGCACTTCTTCCCCCTCGTGCCGGTGCTGCGCGACCCGCTGCTGCGGCCCCTCGGCGTCGCCATGTGCGCCGTCGCGCTGGCCGGGCTGGTCACCGCGCTCACCTCGGGGGTGGCGGCGGGCCTGGTCGTCGGCACCGGCGCCGGGCTGCTGCTGCTCGGCTCCGCGGTGCTGTCGCTGCTGCGGGCGGTCCGCGGCTGAGCGGCCCGCGCCCGGCCTTGCGGTGCCACCCGAGCTGAGCCGATCGGCCGTGCTGGTCATCGCGCCCTCGCCCAGCTCAGGAAGCGGTCGGCCAGCCCGTCCGGCACGGCCTGCCCGTTCAGGTCGGCCAGGTCGCCCGTGGCCTCGCACATCAGCGTGCCGAGGTAGATCAGCAGGCCCGTCCGGTTCTCGCGGTACTCGCCGAGCAGCGCCAGCCGGGCCGGGGAGCAGGGCCACGCGGCGCCGCACACCCGGCAGCGCCAGGACGGGCGCGCCGCGACGTGCGGGCGGTAGCGCGGCATCAGCGCGGGCCCTCCTCGGCCCGGCGCGGCGACGGTAGCCAGTGGCCGCCGTTCGCCCGCCATTCCTGCGCCCGGGTCAGCCGCCCCGGGCGTCCCGGGCCATCGGTCGGGAAGACCTCCGTCGGCGCGGTCGCCCACGCCGGTCGCGTGTTGGGCGTACGCCGAGGGAGCGTGGCGGGTGGCGTCGAGCGCCGGCAGCGCCAGAACCTGAGTCGCATGCGGTGAGCCTCCGTCGAGGTGGGAAGGGGGCGCCCTGGACCTCGTTGTCTCCGGGCGCCCCCGGCCTGGTTCCGCCCGCCGTCCGATCCCGTGAGCGGTTCCGCTGTGTGACAGTCTGGTGAGGAACCGACTACGGTGGGAGGTCCCGCGCGCCGACGACCAGGGCGTACGGCGACCGTTCCCTGGCGGTACGAGGATGTACGGAGGCTGTCCGTGGAACGCTCGTCCATGCTGGACCACTTCGCGGAGGAGTTGCGGCTCGCCCGGGCCACCAGTGGCATGTCCCAGACCGCGCTGGCCGAGGCGCTGAGCTATTCGGGCGCCCTGGTCGCCAAGGTGGAGACGTGCGAGCGCCGGCCGAGCCTCGACTTCGCCCGCCGCTGCGACACCGTGTTCGAGGCGGACGGGCGCTTCGAGCGCATCCAGCGACGGATCAGCCGGGAGACGGTGGTGCCCTGGTTCCGCGACTGGGCCGGCATCGAGCAGGAGGCCACGGCACTGCGCACGTTCGAGCCGTTGTGCGTGCCCGGTCTGTTGCAGACCGAGGGCTATGCCCGAGCGCTGCTGGCCGGCGGCGGGCTGTTCGCGCCGGACGAGATCGAGCAACAGGTGGCAACCCGGCTCGACCGCCAAGCGCTGCTCACCCGCGACCGGCCTCCGCTGCTCACTGCCGTCGTCGACGAGTACGTGCTGCGTCGCCGGGTCGGTGGGCCGGGAGTGATGCGCGAGCAAATGGAGCACCTGGTGAAGCTCGGCTCGGCGTTCCCTAGGGTCCGGATCCAGGTCGTGCCGATCCCGGCCGGTGCCTACGCTGGGCTCGGCGGACCCTTCGTGATCGCCACCTCGCCGCAGGGGGAGGACCTTGTCTACCTCGCCGGACAGCGCCACGGCCAGGTGATCGACCGCGCCGAGTACGTCCGACAGATGGTCGAGGTGTGGGAGTCGATCCGCGGTGAGGCACTATCGCACCAGCAGTCCCTCAACCTGATGACGGAAGTGGCGGAGACATGGACCTGAGCGGCGCCCGGTGGCGCAAGAGCACCCGCAGCGGCCCCGATGGCGGCAACTGCGTGGAGGTGGCCGACAACCTGCCCGGCGTGGTGGCCGTACGCGATTCCAAGGACCCGAGCGGTCCGGTGTTGGCCTTCGACCCCGCCGCCTGGCGGGCGTTCGTCTCGGGCATCGCCCGGCGGTAGCTCGCCCACCACGGCCACCTGCCGGTCCCCGCGTGGCCAGCCTGGACGTGTTCCCGCACGCCGCCGCGCTTACCCCGCACTCCAGGTGCCGGTCCGGGCGGCCGGCGGCGGAGCGGTCGCCGGTCAGCCGGCGATGAGCAGCCCGACGCCGGCCAGCAGGGTCGCGGTGAACACGGCGGCGAGAGTGGCGGCGCGACGGCGGGCGTGCGTGCCGCCGATCAGCTTCAGGGCGAGGGCGAGCGGGCCGATGGGCTGCATGGCTGAAGGTCCTTTCGGGCTGGTGGCGGCGATCCGGATGGCGGCGCCGAGGGTGCCCGCGGCGAGCCGCAGGGGGGACATGCCGAGTTCGGCGGCGCCGTACACGTCCGCCTGCCACTGTTCGAGATGACGGGCGCGGGAGGGGCCGGGGAGCACTGCCGCGGCGCAGCGCACGAGGACGAGCGCGGCCCGGACGGACGTCATCGTGCCTCCCGTAGTCGGGCCGGGCGGTGGTGCGCCGCCCGGGTGTCGGCCCGGGCGCAGACCCGCCGGGCGGCCACCGCTCCGTCGGCGGTGAGTTGGTACATCCGCCGCCGTGGGCCGCGGCGGTCGGTCTCGTCCTCCCAGTGCGAGGTCACCCAGCCGTTGCGCTCCAACCGTTCCAACAGCGGGTAGACGCTGCCGGACGGGCGCCCGGTGACCTTGATGATCTCCAGCCCCCAGCGTGGCCGGTCGCTGTCGACCAACACTCGCAGGACGTCGACCGTCGCCGCACCGATGCGTCCGAGTGGCTCCACGAGACCAAGGCTACCTATGTAGGTTAAGCCTGTCCAGGGAACGGAGGGACCCCGCTCGGAGCGGAAACTGCCACGACAGGTGCGTACGCCGGTCGTAGGGTGGCTGCGGCCTGTCGTACCCCTGGGGTAGGAAGGCCGTGGTGAAGGGGGTGGTCGCGTGAGCGTGGCGCAACAGGCGCGGGAGCGGGCGCGGCCGTCGCTGCCACGCGTGCCGGCGCTGGCGGTGCTGGCGCACTACCTGGTCGGCTACCGGCGCACCTGGCGGGCCGGCGTCTTCTCGTCGTTCCTGCTGCCGGTGCTGACCGTGCTGGGGTTCGGGGTCGGCGTCGGGGCGTACATCGACCAGGGCGTCGGCGGGGTGCGTTACCTCGAGTGGATCGTGCCCGGCCTGATCGCGTCGACCGCCCTGCAGACGGCGATCGGCGAGTCGACGTGGCCGGTGTTCAGCAACTTCCAGTGGATCAAGACCTACTTCGCGCAGAGCGCCGCGCCGCTGCGGGTGGGCGACATCCTCAGCGGGCACCTGGCGTTCGTGCTGTTCCGGGTGCTCACCACCAGCGCGGCGTTCCTGCTGGTGATGACGCTGTTCGGGGCGCTGCGCTCGCCGTGGGCGGTGGCCACGCTGCCGGTGGTGGCGCTGCTCGGCCTCGCCGTCGCCGCCCCGACCTTCGCGTACGCGTCGGTGGTGTCCACCGACAGTTGGCTGGCGATGCTGCTCCGCTTCGCGGTGATCCCGATGACGCTGTTCGCCGGGGTGTTCTTCCCCGTCGAGTCGCTGCCCACGGCGCTGCGCTGGCTGGCGTACGCGACGCCGCTGTGGCACGGCGTCGACCTGTGCCGGGCGGCGACGCTCGGCGTCGCTCCGCAGTGGTCGGTCGCCGGCCACCTGATCTACCTCGCGGCCTGGGCGGTCGCCGGCTGGTTGCTGGCCCGCCGCGCGTTCCGTCGCCGGCTCGTCGTCTAGGAGGGGTGCTGTGGTCAGTCTCGTCCTGCCCCGGCTGGTCGACGTCGCCGCCGCGACCCGCCGGTCGACCTCGGTGGCCGAGCGCAACGTCGCGGCCCTGAAGTCCGTCTACTGGCTGCTGCTCGTCTCCGGCTTCGTGGAGCCGCTGCTCTACCTGCTCTCCATCGGCGTCGGGGTGGGCGCGCTGGTCGGCGACCTCACGCTGCCCGGCGGCCAGGTCGTCACGTACGCGGCGTTCGTCGCGCCGGCCATGCTCGCCTCGTCGGCGATGACCGGAGCGCTGTCGGAGACGACGTTCAACTTCTTCGGCAAGATGAAGTACATGAAGCTGTACGACGGGGTGATCGCCACCCCGGTGCAGCCGTTCGAGATCGCCCTCGGCGAGTTGGGCTGGGCGATGCTGCGGGGCGGGTCCTACTCGGCCGCGTTCCTCGTGGTGATGGTGGGGATGGACCTGACCACCGTGGCCCGGGCCCTGGTTGCCTTCCCGGCGGCGGTGCTGGTCGGCTTCGCCTTCGGCGCGCTCGGCATGACGATCTCCACCTTCATGCGCAGTTGGCAGGACTTCGACCTGATGGGCTCGGCCCAGTTCACCCTCTTCCTCTTCTCCGGCACGTTCGTCCCCGCCGAGGCGTACCCGTCCCTGCTGCGCTGGGTGGTCGAGGTGACCCCGCTCTACCGCGCGGTGCACCTGATCCGCGGCGTCTCCGTGGGCACGGCCGGCTGGGCGTGGGTGCTCGACGTGCTCTACCTGCTCGCGGTGCTGGTTGTCGGCCTGCTGGTCGCTTCGCGCCGGATGGGCAGGTTGCTCTACCGCTAGGTGGTTAATCGTCGCCGCTGCCGGGGCATGTCGGGGGGACATGAGCCGACCAGAGGGAGGGGCGATGGCCTCCGACGAGTCTTCCGCCCGAGGCGGGCGCGACCGCGACGATTCCGGCGCCGTGGCCGCCGGCAGGGCGGGCGGTGACCGACGGACGGGCCGCGCCGACCACAGCCCGGATCCGGCGCGGCGGCACCGCTCCGGGCGCGACCCGGTCGGGCCCGACGAGGGCCCCGAGAGCCCGACGGCGCTGCCGGGCACCGGGTGGAAGGCGGCGCTGCGGCGCACGCTCCGGGAGTTCCAGGACGACAACCTCACCGACTGGGCGGCGGCCCTGACCTACTACGGGGTGCTCTCGATCTTCCCCGGCCTGCTGGTGCTGGTCTCGATCCTGGGCCTGCTCGGCCCGCGCGCGACGCAGGGCGTCAAGGACACCGTCAACCAGGCCGTCCCGCAGGAGAACATCCGGCAGATCGTAGAGGGAGCGATCAACCAGGCGCAGCAGAGCGGGGGCTTCGCCGGGCTCGCCGCGATCCTCGGTCTGCTGGCCGCCTTCTGGTCGGCCTCCGGCTACATCGCCGCCTTCATGCGCGCCTCCAACACGATCTACGACGTGCCGGAGGGGCGGCCGATCTGGAAGACGCTGCCGATCCGCGTCGGGGTGACCGCGGTGATCGGCGTGATGCTGCTGGCCAGCGCGGTGATCGTGGTCTTCACGGGCGGCCTCGCCGAGCAGGTCGGCGAGGCGATCGGGCTGGGCTCCACCGCGGTGACCGTGTGGAACATCGTGAAGTGGCCCGTGCTGCTGCTCCTGGTCAGCCTGATGTTCGCGATCCTCTACTGGGCCTCCCCGAACGCGCGGCACGGCGGGTTCCGCTGGGTGAGCCCGGGCGGCGTGCTGGCGGTGGTGATCTGGCTGGTGGTCTCCGGGCTGTTCGCCCTCTACGTCAGCAACTTCGGCTCGTACAACAAGACGTACGGGGCGCTCGCCGGGGTGATCATCTTCCTGATCTGGCTGTGGCTGAGCAACATCGCGATCCTCCTCGGCGCGGAGTTCGACGCCGAGCTGGAGCGCAGCCGCGCCATCGAGGCCGGGCACTCCCCGGACGAGGAGCCCTACGTCGAGCTGCGCGACGACCGCAAACTCAGGAAGAAGCGCAACGCCGCCAACCGCCGCTGACCCGCCCCCAGCCCAGCCCCACCACGCCCCGCCGCCCACCCGGGCGGCGGGGCGCCCCTCTGCCCCCCACGCCCCCGCGATCTTGCACTTTCGGCCCGGATCTCGCCCTGGTACGCCGCATTTGTCGGGGCACGAACTGCAAGATCGCCGAGGGTGTGCGGCGGGGGTGGGGCGTGCGGTGGTGCGGGGACTTTTGCTCGATCTGACAAAAGTTGGGGCCGGATCTGCTGAAGGTATGGACAGCTGGCGCAGAAGGCTCCTACTGTGTCGGACACAACACATCGGTGCTACGTCGATGTGAACGAGGCGCGGGAAGAGGTGAGTCCGGTGCGGACGGTCGACCCCCTGCACGTCCGGCTGCTGCGGTTGCTCCGCGACGAGGGGGCGGTGTCCCGGGCCGAACTGGGCGACCGGTTGCAGATGCCCCGCCCCCGGCTGCTGGCCGAGCTGGAACGGCTCGTCGGGCTCGGCTACGTCGCCGAGGCGGGGCTCGCCGCCTCCCGGGGCGGCCGGCGCTCCACCCTCGTCGAGCTGAGCCCCCACCTGCGGTTCGCCGCCGTGGACCTCGGCGCCAGCTCCATCGACGTCGAGGTGGTCAACGGCCGCCTGGAGCCGGTCGCCGCGTACGCCGAGCCGGCCGACATCCGCACCGGACCGAAGGTGACCCTCCAGCGGGTCAACGAGCTGCTGCACAAGGCCCGGGTGGACGGCGCCTACGAGCGGCTCGACGCCGTCGGCATCGGCGTGCCCGGCCCGGTCAGCTTCCGCGACGGCGTGCCGGTCTCCCCGCCGATCATGCCGGGGTGGGACCGGTTCCCGGTGCGCGAGCTGCTCACCCGCGAGCACGGCTGCCCGGCGGTGGTCGACAACGACGTCAACATCATGGCGATCGGGGAGCGGCACGGCGGGGTCGCCCACTCCGTGGACGACTTCCTCTTCGTGAAGATCGGCACCGGAATTGGGTGCGGGATCTACCTCAGCGGCGAGGTCTACCGGGGCACCGACGGCTGCGCCGGCGACATCGGCCACATCCAGGTCGACGCGCACGGCCCGATGTGCTCCTGCGGCAACCTCGGCTGCCTGGAGGCCCTGTTCAGCGGCGCCGCGCTGGCCAAGGACGCGACCGCCGCGGCGCGCGCCGGCACCTCGCCCGCGCTGGCCGAGCGGCTCACCGCGCGGGGCGCGGTGACGGCCCGGGACGTCGCGGAGGGCGCCGGCGAGGGCGACGTCACCTGCATCCAGCTCATCCGCGACGGGGGTCGGCGGGTCGGTGGGGTCCTGGCCGGGCTGGTCAGCTTCACCAACCCGTCGATGATCGTGATCGGCGGCGGGCTCGCCCAGCTCGGGCACATCCTGCTGGCCGAGATCCGCAGCGTGGTCTACCGCCGGTCGCTGCCACTGGCCACCGGCAATCTCCCGGTCGTCCTGTCCGAGCTGGGGCCCCGCGCCGGCGTGGCCGGCGCCGCCGTCCTGGCCAGCGACGTGGCCTTCGCGGAGGCGTCATGAACGAGCGCGAGGAGGAGAACGTGGCCCAGCCCGAGAAGACGGCCGCCGCCACGCCGGCGGATGTCGCCCCCGCCGACGCTCCGCTGGTCGAGGCGCCCGCCGACGCCGTCGCGGGCGAGGTGGTCCTGCGCCTCACCGACGTGGTCAAGACCTTCCCGGGCGTACGCGCGCTCGACGGGGTGCAGTTGGAGGTGCGCGCCGGCGAGGTGCACTGCCTGCTCGGGCAGAACGGCGCCGGCAAGTCCACCCTGATCAAGGTGCTGGCCGGGGTGCATCGCCCCGACTCGGGGTCGGTCGAGTGGCGCGGCGAGCCGGCGACCTTCGCCAACCCGCAGGCGGCCATGCGCGCCGGCATCGCGACCATCTACCAGGAGCTGGACCTGGTCGAGGACCTCTCGGTCGCGGAGAACGCGTTCCTCGGCCACGAGCCGCGCCGGTTCGGCTTCGTCCGCCGGGGACACATGGCCCGGCGTACGCGGCAGATCCTCGGGCGGCTGGGGCACGCCGAGATCCCGCCCGGACGGATGGTCCGCGCGCTGCCCGCCGCCGGCAAGCAGGTGGTCAGCATGGCCCGCGCGCTCTCCCACGAGGCCCGGCTGATCATCATGGACGAGCCGAGCGCCGTGCTGGCGCACGACGAGGTCGGCAACCTGTTCCGAATCATCCGGGAGCTGACCGCCCAGGGCATCGCCGTCATCTACATCTCGCACCGCCTCGAGGAGATCCGCGAGATCGGCGACCGGGTGACCGTACTCAAGGACGGCCGGACCACCGCGGCGAACCTGCCGGCCCGCGGCACCCCCACCCGCGACCTGGTCAGCCGGATGACCGGCCGCACCATCGAGTACGTCTTCCCGGACCGCCCGGCGGACCCGGCGGGCGGGGCGGACCTGCTCACGGTCGAGGGGCTGACCCGGGCCGGCGAGTTCGCCGACGTCTCGCTCGGCGTCCGGGCCGGCGAGATCGTCGGCATCGCCGGGCTGGTCGGTTCCGGCCGGTCGGAACTGCTGGAGACGATCTACGGCGCGCGCCGTCCCGACGCCGGCACCGTGCGGATGGCCGGCCGGCCGCTGCGCCCGGGCAGCGTCGGCGCGGCGGTGCGGGCCGGCATGGGGATGGCTCCCGAGGAGCGCAAGAGCCAGGCGCTGCTGCTGGGCGAGCCCGTCTACCGCAACGTCACCCTGGCCACCTTCGCCCGCTACGCCCGCGCCGGCTTCACCGACGCCGGGCGGGAGCGGGCCGAGGCGAACCGGATCGCCGAGAGCCTGGAGCTGCGCCCCCGCGACGTACGCCGGCCGGTGCGCACCCTCTCCGGCGGCAACCAGCAGAAGGTGGTGGTCGGGCGCTGGCTGCTCGGCGACACCCGGCTGCTGCTGCTCGACGAGCCCACCCGGGGCGTCGACGTCGGCGCCCGGGCCGAGCTCTACCAGGTCGTCCGGGGGCTGGCCGCCCGCGGCGTCGGGGTGCTGCTGGTCTCCAGCGAGGTCCCCGAGGTGCTCGGCCTGGCCGACCGGGTGCTGGTGATGCGGGAGGGGCGGGTCGTCCGCGAGGCCCCGGCCGGCGAACTCGACGAGAACACCGTGCTCGACCTCGTCATGGCGGGGTCCCTGATGGAAGGCGCACCGGCATGACCGAGGGTCCTACTTCCACCGAAGCGCCGGAGCGGGCGGCGCACCTGCCGGCGCAGTCCCCGCCGGTGGACCCGGCGGCCGTCGACAAGGTCTCCACCGCCGGGCGCCTCTCCTGGTGGCGGGGCGACGGCGGCGAGGGCGCCCGGCGCAACCTCGCCCTGCTCGGCGTGCTGGCGGTGCTCGTCGTCATCGGCGCCCTCACCCGATCCGACCTGTACTCGAATCCGGACTGGGTGTGGGACAACATCCTCAGCATCCTCAAGCTGGCCGCCGTGGTCGGCGTGGTCACCGTCGGGATGACCTTTGTGATCATCGGCGGCGGCATCGACCTCTCCGTCGGCGCGATCGTCGCGCTGGCCGGGGTGTGGTGCACGACGGTGGCGACCCAGAGCTACGGCGCCGGCGGCATGATCTTCAGCGCGCTCACCGTCGGGCTGGCGGTCGGCCTGGTCAATGGGCTGCTGATCTCGTACGGCCGGCTGGTGCCGTTCATCGCCACCCTGGCCATGCTGGTGGCCGCCCGGGGCCTGGCCGCCGAGATCTCCGACAAGCAGACGCAGGTCTCGGACAACGGCTTCATCAACGGCCTCGCCAGCAACGACCTGCTCGGCATCCCGCTGCTGGTCTACATCCTCGCCGCCGTGGTGGCCGCCGGCTGGGTGCTGCTCAACCGCACCACCTTCGGCCGGCGTACCGTCGCCGTCGGCGGCAACCCGGAGGCGGCCCGGCTCGCCGGCATCAACGTCAAGCGGCACACCCTGCTGCTCTACGCGCTCTCCGGCCTCTGCTGCGGCATCGCCGCCATCATGCTCACCGCCCAGGCGAACTCGGCTCAGGCGGCGATGGCGAACCTCTACGAGCTGGACGCGATCGCCGCCGCGATCATCGGCGGCACGCTGCTCAGCGGCGGGCGGGGGACCATCATCGGTTCCCTGCTCGGGGTGGTCATCTTCGCCACGATCACCAACCTCTTCGCGATCAACGGTCTCTCCACCGAGGCCCAGAACATGGTCAAGGGCGGCATCATCGTCGCCGCCGTCCTGGTCCAGCAGGTGCAGTTCCGCAGCCTCACCCAGTTCCTCGGCCGCAACCGGCTCACCACCACCTGACCCGTACCGCACCACCGGCAACCGCACCCGATCCGCGCAGCGTCCGGGCCACCCGAGCGACGGTGGCCGGACCCCGCACACCCTCGTCCCGTCCAGATCCGCGAGTTTCCTCCACCACCGCGAACCCAGGAGGTCGTCATGACCCAGCACAGTCGCGACGTGTCGCGCCGCCGGCTGCTCTTCGGCGGGGCCGCCGTCGGCGCCGGCGTGCTGCTCGCCGGCTGCACCAGCAACGAGACCCAGCCCACCGAGGCACAGACCAAGGCGGCGGGTGCCCCTGGCGGCAACAGCGAGCCCGGCAAGCGGGTGACGATCGGCTTCTCCGCGCCGGCCGCCGACCACGGCTGGATCGCCGCCATCACCAACAACGCCAAGGCGCAGGCCGGG
This sequence comes from Micromonospora sp. NPDC023814, assembly GCF_040639595.1. Classification (NCBI taxonomy): domain Bacteria; kingdom Bacillati; phylum Actinomycetota; class Actinomycetes; order Micromonosporales; family Micromonosporaceae; genus Micromonospora; species Micromonospora sp. NPDC023814. The sequence continues at coordinate 13,838 of NZ_JBFAAF010000061.1, read as the reverse complement.
GCGTACTCCGACGTGGAGTTCAAGGCAGTCGAGGCCGGCGCGGACGCGGCGGCCCAGCGGGCGGCGCTGTCCACCCTCATCTCGCAGAAGCCCGACGTGATCGTGCTGCTGCCGCACGACGGCAAGGAGCTCAACGCCTTCGGCCTGGAGGCGATGAAGGCCGGCATCCCGGTGGTCAACCTGGACCGCGCCTTCCCCGACGCGCGCGCCTACCGGCTCCAGATCAAGGGCGACAACTACGGCATGGGCGTGGCCGCCGCCACCTACATGGTCGAGCAGTTCAAGGCCAAGGGCATCAGCAACCCGGTCATCGGCGAGATCGCCGGCATGGACGAACTGGAGCTGACGCAGGAGCGGTCGAAGGGCTTCGTCGACACCCTGACGGCGAACGGCCTGAAGATCGCCAACCGGCGCGCGGCCCGCTTCACGGCCGACTCCGGGCAGCAGGAGGCGGCGCAGCTGCTCCAGGCCCTGCCGAAGATCGACGCCCTCTGGAACCACGACGACGACCAGGGCATCGGCGTGCTGGCCGCGATCAACCAGGCCAACCGCAAGGAGTTCTTCATGGTCGGCGGCGCCGGCTCGAAGAAGGCGATGGAGGACATCCAGGCCGACAACACGGTGCTCAAGGCGACGGTGACCTACAGCCCGTCGATGGCCTCCTCGGCGATCTCCCTGGCCCGGCTGATCGCCCAGGGCCGGGGCATGTCCGACCTGGTGGAACTCCAGGTGCCCAAGGAGATCGTCCTCGCCTCCGAGACGATCACCAAGGAGAACGCGGGCAACTACCTGAAGCTCGGGTTCTGACACACGGGGGGAGACCCACCTTGTCCACGACAGACAGGCAACTGCGGGTCGGCATGGTCGGCTACGCGTTCATGGGCGCCGCGCACTCGCAGGCGTGGCGCACCGTGAACCGGGTGTACGACCTGCCGACACGGGCCCGGATGGCGCTCATCTGCGGCCGGGACGCCGGAAAGGTGGCCGACGCCGCCGACCGGCTCGGCTGGGAGGCGTACACGACCGACTGGCGCGACCTCGTCGCCCGGGACGACATCGACGTGGTCGACGTCTGCACACCCGGGGACAGCCACGCCGAGATCGCCCTCGCCGCGCTGGCCGCCGGCAAGCACGTGCTGTGCGAGAAGCCGCTGGCCAACACGGTCGCCGAGGCCCGGGCGATGGCCGCCGCGGCGGCCACGGCGCGGGCGTCCGGCGTGCGGTCGATGTGCGGGTTCAACTACCGCCGGGTGCCCGCGGTCACGATGATGCGCCAGCTCGTCGCCGACGGGCGGCTCGGGGTGATCCGGCACGTCCGGGCGACGTACCTGCAGGACTGGATCGTGGACCCGCAGTTCCCCCTGGTCTGGCGGTTGCAGCGGGACCGGGCGGGCTCCGGCGCGCTCGGCGACATCGGCGCGCACATCATCGACCTGACCCAGTACGTCACCGGGCAGCGGATCAGCGGGGTCAGCGCCGTGACGGAGACCTTCGTCAAGGAGCGCCCGCTGCCGGGCGGGTCGAGCGGGCTGGCGGCCACGGTGGACGGTGGCGCCGTCGACGGCAACGCCGCAGACGGGCACCGCCCGGCCACCGGCACGGTCACCGTCGACGACGCGGCGGTCTTCGTGGCCCGGCTCGACGGCGGCGCGCTGGCCACGTACGAGGCGAGCCGGTTCGCCACCGGCCGCAAGAACGCGCTCCGGGTGGAGATCAACGGCTCTCTCGGGACCGTGGCCTTCGACCTGGAACGCCTCAACGAGCTGGAGTTCTTCGACGCGACGCGACCGGCCGCCGAGCAGGGCTTCAGCCGCATCCTGGTCACCGAGGGCGAGCACCCCTACATGTCGGCGTGGTGGCCGCCCGGCCACCTCATCGGCTACGAGCACTCCTTCACCCACCAGATGCGGGACTTCGTCGAGGCGGTCGCCACCGGCACCGACCCGGCCCCCTCCTTCGCCGACGGGCTCCAGGTCCAGCTCGTGCTGGACGCGGTCGCCCGGTCGGCGGAGCTGGGCTCCTCGTGGACGGAGGTGGAGCCCGCGCTGGCCTCGGTGGCCGTCTGAGCCACCTCCGGCGCCGACCGGCGAGGGACCGGCCGCGGTTGCGCCCCGCGGCCGGGACGAGGTCGGGACCGGAGGACGTGCAGCCGGGCCGCCACGGCCCGGTGGCGCACGAGCAGGACGGTCGTCCGGTGCGGCCGGACCGGGATTCCCCGGTCGCACCGGAGGACCGCCACCACCCCGGCGATCCCGCCGGGCTGCGTCACCCCACGACGTCCGGTCGGGGCGCGCCGTCGTCCCGGCCGGCGGATGCGGGGGAGGCAGGGGCGAGACGCCGACCGACCCTGCCTGCCAGCCCCGTCCGTCCGCGCCCGCACCGGGAGCCGGTCCGGCGTCGTCGCCGCCGACGTCGACACCGGGCCGGTCGGCTCCCCCGGTGCGGCCGGCGGACGGGGCCCATCCGCACAGATCCATATCTTTCCGAACAAACTTCTGATATCCATGTAAGCCAATGCACGGCTGGTTCCTCCTGACGGGAAGGAGCACCATGCGTACGGGTGTCTGGCTGGTGGGGGCGCGCGGCTCGGTCGCGACCACCAGCATCGTCGGGGCGCTCGCCCTGCGGGCCGGGCTCACCGACCCGACCGGCTGCGTCACCGAGCTGCCCGACCTGCGCGGGCCCGCCCTGCCGGCCTTCACCGACCTGGTCCTCGGCGGGCACGACGTCGCCACCGTCCCGCTGGCCAAACGCGCCGAGGCCCTCGCCGCCGCCGGCGTGCTGCCCGGCCGGCTGGTCGCCGCCCTTCCCGAGGAACTGGCCGCCGTCGAGCGTGAGCTGCGCGCGGCCCCCACCGCCGGCACCCAGGCGGACCGGGCCGCCGCGACCGTACGCGACCTCACCGACTTCCGGGGCCGGCACGAGCTGGACCGGGTGGTCGTGGTCAACGTCTCGGCCACCGAACCGGTCGCCCGACCGCACCCGGCGCACGCCGACCCGGACACGCTGCGGGCCGCGCTCGCCGGTCCCGAGGAGGTGCTGCCGCCCAGTTCGCTCTACGCGTACGCGGCGGTGCTGGCCGGCTGCCCGTACGTCGACTTCACGCCGTCCACCGGGCTGCGGCTGCCGGCCCTGGCCACGCTGGCGGCGCAACGCGGGATCCCGTACGCCGGGCACGACGGCAAGACGGGGGAGACCCTGGTCAAGTCGGTGCTCGCGCCGATGTTCGCGATGCGGCACCTGGCGGTGCGCTCCTGGTCCGGGGTGAACCTGCTCGGCGGCGGCGACGGCGCCACCCTCGCCGACCCGGCCGCCAACGCGGCCAAGGTGGAGAGCAAGCAACGGGTGCTCGGCGAGACGCTCGGTTACCTCCCGCAGGGCGGCACCAGGATCGAGTACGTCGAGGAGCTGGGCGACTTCAAGACCGCGTGGGACCTGGTCACCTTCGCCGGCTTCCTCGGCACCGGGATGCGGATGGAGTTCACCTGGCACGGCTGCGACTCCGCGCTGGCCGCGCCCCTGGTGCTCGACCTGGCCCGGCTCGTCGCCGCCGCGCACGCCGCCGGTCACACCGGCCCCCTGCACGACCTGGCCTTCTTCTTCAAGGACCCGCTCGGCGCGTCCACCCACTCGCTGGCCGACCAGTGGACCCGGCTGTGCGGCTTCGCCCGCCGGCTGCACGCGGGAGGTGCCGATGCCCCGCGCGGCTGACCTCGTCGAGCTGGTCCGGGCCCCGGCCGCGCTCTCGGTGCCCGGCGACGTCGTCGCCGGCGCGGCCGCGGCCGGTGCGCTCGACCGGCGTACGCCCGCCCTGGCCGCCGCGTCCGTGCTGCTCTACTGGGCGGGAATGGCCGCCAACGACTGGGCCGACCGGCGGCTGGACGCCGTCGAACGCCCGGAGCGGCCCATCCCCAGCGGCCGGGTCGCCCCCGGGACCGCGCTCGGCCTCGCCGCCGGGCTCACCGCCGCCGGGGTCGCGCTGGCCGCCGCCGCCGGGGGTCGGCGCGCCGCGAGCGTCGCCGTCCCGCTCGCCGCCGCCGTCTGGGGGTACGACCTGGCGGCGAAGTCGACCGCCGCCGGACCGGCCGTGATGGCCGCGTGCCGGGGGCTGGACGTGCTGCTCGGCGCGACGGGCGGCCGGGTGCTCAAGGCGGTGCCGGCGGCGGTCACCGTGGCCGCGCACACGTGGACGGTCACCGCGCTCTCCCGCCGGGAGGTCACCGGCGCCGACGCGGCGCTGCCGCTGCGTACCCTCGCCGGCACCGCCCTGGTCGTCGCCGCCGCCACCGTCCCGACGGGGCGTGCCCGGTCCGCCGGTCCCGCGATGCCCCGCCGGCGGCGCGGCTCGGCCGGCGTCGAGGTGCTGCCGGCCCTGCTGGCCGGCGCGTACGCGGCCCGCTACGGCGCGGCCCAGGCCCGGGTGGTGGCCGAGCCCTCCGCCGCCCGGGTGCGCGCGGCGGTGGGGGCCGGGATCACCGGGCTGCCCGCGTTGCAGGGCGCCCTGGCCGCGCGCGCCGGGGCCGGGCTGCTCGGGCTGGCGGTGGCGGCGGCCGCGCCCCTGGGCCGCCGGCTGGCCCGGAAGGTCTCCCCGACATGACCGCCCCGCGCCCCCGGCACGCGGCCCCGGAGCCCCGGAGTCCCGGGGCGGCCGGCCGGGACGGCGGCGGGCTGCGGTTCGGCTACGGGACCAACGGGTTCGCCAACCACCGGCTGGCCGACGCGCTGGCGGTCATCGCCGACCTGGGCTACCAGGGCGTCGCGCTCACCCTGGACCACGACCACCTCGACCCGTTCGCGCCCGCGCTGGCCCGGCGGGTCGCCGCCGTCGCCCGCCGGCTGGCGGCGCTCGGCCTCGCCGTGGTCGTCGAGACCGGCGCGCGGTACCTGCTCGACCCGTGGCACAAGCACGCCCCGACGTTGCTGCACGACGACCCGACGCGGCGCGTCGAGTTCCTGCGCCGGGCCGTGCGGATCGGCGCCGACCTGGGCGCGGAGGCCGTCTCCTTCTGGGCCGGCGTACGCCCCGACGCCGTCCCGCCGCCGACGGCCTGGGACCGGCTGGTCGCCGGCTGCGCGACGGTGGTGGACGCCGCCGACGTGGCCGGGGTGACCCTCGGCTTCGAACCGGAGCCGGGAATGCTCGTCGAGGACATCGCCGGCTGGCGCCGGCTGCGCGCCGCGCTCGGCGACCCGGCCCACTTCGGCATCACCCTCGACATCGGACACTGTCGCTGCCTGGAGCCGCAGCCGATCCCCGCGTGTGTGCACGAGGTGGCCGAGCGCCTGGTCAACGTGCAGATCGACGACATGCGCCGGGGCGTGCACGAGCACCTGGAGTTCGGTGCCGGCGAGATCGACTTCCCGCCGGTGCTGCGGGCCCTGGCCGACGCCGGCTACCGGGGGCTGGTCGCCGTGGAGCTGCCCCGGCACTCGCACGACGCCCCGGCCGTCGCCGCCCGCTCGCTCGACTTCCTGCGTACCGCCACGAAGGAAGCCGCGCAACGGCATCGGTGACGGGGGCCACGCGCAGGGCAGCACGAGAGAGGAGACGGGATGACACCGGATTCACTGCGGGCCGCGCTGCGGGGGGTGCCCGAGCCCGACTGGCTCGACGCGGCGTTGCGGCGGGTGGCGGCGGAACCGGCGGCGATCGGCGGGCTCTTCGCGGCTGCCGGCCGGCGCTGCGGCCGGGCCCCGCTGCCGGAGCCGGCCGGCTGGAGCGCCGACGAGGCGGCCCGGGCACTGCTGCTGACCGCGCTGCCCGCCGACCACGCCCCGCACGCCGAGTCGCTCTACCGCCACGGCGACGCCGCCGAGAAGCGGGCCGTGCTCAAGGCCCTGCCGCTGCTGCCGATCGGCGCGGCCGGGGTGCCGCTGCTGCACGACGCGATCCGCACCAACGACACCCGGCTGGTCGCCGCCGCCCTCGGCCCGTACGCCCGGCACCTCGACCCGGCCGCCTGGCGGCAGGCGGTGCTCAAGTGCGTGTTCACGGGCGTGCCGCTGGCCGTGGTGCACGACCTCGACGCCCGCGCCGACGCGGAACTCGCCGCGATGCTCGCCGGGCTGGCCGCCGAGCGGCAGGCCGCCGGCCGCACGATGCCCGCCGACGCCACCGCCCTGCTCGACCGGCTCACGACCGGCCCCGTCCCGATCACCGCCAGGGAGGCGTGATGCGCATCTTCGACCCGCACATCCACATGACCTCGCGGACCACCGACGACTACGAGCGGATGGCCGCAGCCGGCGTCCGGGCGGTGGTGGAGCCGGCGTTCTGGCTCGGCCAGCCCCGCACCAGCGCCGCCTCCTTCGCCGACTACTTCGACTCGCTGATCGGCTGGGAGCCGTTCCGGGCCGGGCAGTTCGGGGTCCGCCACCACGCCACGGTCGCGCTGAACCCGAAGGAGGCCAACGACCCGCGCTGCCGCCCGGTGCTCGACCTGCTGCCGCGCTACCTCGACAAGGACGGCGTGGTGGCGGTGGGCGAGATCGGCTACGACTCGATGACGCCGGAGGAGGACGACGCGTTCGCCGCCCAACTGGCCCTGGCCGTGGCGTACGACCTGCCGGCGCTGGTGCACACCCCGCACCGCGACAAGGCCCGGGGCGTGGAGCGCAGCCTCGCCGTCGTGGCCGAGTCCGGCATCGAGCCGGGCCGGGTGGTGCTCGACCACCTCAACGAGGTGACGGTGAAGCTGGTCCGGGACACCGGCTGCTGGCTGGGCTTCTCCATCTACCCCGACACCAAGATGTCGCCGCCGCGCATGGTGGAGCTGCTGCGGGCGTACGGGACCGAGCGGGTGCTGGTCAACTCGGCGGCCGACTGGGGGCGCTCGGACCCGCTGCTCACCCGGGCCACGGGGGAGGCGATGCTGCTGGCCGGCTTCACCGCCGACGACGTCGACCGGGTGCTGTGGCGCAACCCGGTCGAGTTCTACGGCCAGTCCGGGCGGCTCGACCTGGCCGACCTGGACCTGGCCGAGCTGGACCCGCCGACCGGCACCTTCGCCGGCAACTCGATCCTGCGCGGCGGCAGCTGATGCGGCTGCGGCACGCCGGCGGCGACACCGTCCACCTCGGCTACTGCACCAACGTGCACCCCGCCGAGGACCTCGCCGGCATCCTCCGCCAGTTGGACACCTACGCCGTGCCCGTCCGCGAGGCGGTCGGCGCGGACCTGCTCGGCCTCGGGCTGTGGCTGGCCGCCCCGGTCGCCGCCGAGCTGGCCGCCGACCCGGCGGCCCGTCGCCGGCTGCGTACCGAGCTGACCGTTCGGGGGCTGGAGGTGGTCACGCTCAACGGCTTCCCGTACGCGGCCTTCCAGGCGCCGGTGGTCAAGGGCGACGTCTACCACCCGGACTGGACGACGGGCGGGCGGCTCGCGTACACCCTGGACCTGGCCCGGGTGCTTGCCGACCTGTTGCCGGACGACGCGGCCCGGGGCTCGGTCTCCACCCTGCCGCTGGCCTGGCGACGGCCCTGGGACGCCGCCCGCACGGACGCCGCGCGCCGCCGGCTCGACCAGCTCGCGGCCGGTCTCGCGGTCGTCGAGCGGGACACCGGCCGACCGGTCCGGGTCGGCTTCGAGCCGGAGCCGGGCTGCGTGGTGGAGAGCACCGGACAGGCCGTCTCGGCACTGTCCGGTGTGGACACCGACCGCCTCGGCGTCTGCCTGGATCTCGCCCACCTCGCCTGCGCCTGGGAGGAGCCGGCCGACGCGCTGCGCCGGCTGCGGGCCGCCGGCCTGCCGGTGGTGAAGGTGCAGGTCTCGGCCGCCATCGAGGCGCCGGCCGAGGCGACGGCGGCGCTGCGCCGCTGGGTGGAGCCGCGCTTCCTGCACCAGACCCGCGCGGCGGGCTGCGCGGGGGCGGCGGATCCGGCGGACCCCGCCCACGCCGCCGACGACCTGGACGCCGCCCTGGCCGCGCGGCTGCCCGGGCCGTGGCGGGTGCACTACCACGTGCCGCTGCACGCCCCGCCCGAACCGCCGCTCGACTCCACCCTGCCGGTGCTGCGCGCCGCGCTGGCCGCCCTCTACGCCGGGCCCGAGGCGGGCTGCGACCACCTCGACGTCGAGACGTACACCTGGGGGGTGCTGCCGGCCGCGCGGCGGCCGGGCACCGACGCGGAGCTGGCCGCCGGGATCGCCGCCGAGCTGACCTTCGCCCACGCCGAGCTGGTCGCCCTCGGCCTGGCGCCGGCGGGCCGCCCGGCACCGGTGACGGCGGAGGTACGGCGATGAGCGAGCGTCAGCGAGTGAATCATCGACACTGCGCCGGGGTGCCTCATGGCGGCGCCGAGCGGAGCGAGGTGACGACATGAGCCGGCGGCTGGTGGTGCTGGACGTGGTGGGGCTGACCCCGCGCCTGCTGGCGCACATGCCCCGGCTGCGCGCGGTCGCCGACGCCGGCTTCCGCGCCGAGCTGGGCACGGTGCTGCCCGCGGTGACCTGCTCGGTGCAGTCGACCTTCCTCACCGGGGCGCTCCCGGCCGAGCACGGCATCGTCGGCAACGGCTGGTACTTCCGGGACCTCGGTGAGGTGCTGCTCTGGCGGCAGCACAACGCCCTGGTCGGCGGCGAGAAGCTCTGGCAGGCGGCCCGCCGGGCCGAGCCCGGCTACACCGTCGCCAACGTCTGCTGGTGGTACGCGATGGGCGCGGACGTGGACTGGACGGTCACCCCGCGCCCCGTCTATCACGCCGACGGGCGCAAGGAGCCGGACTGCTACACCGACCCGCCGGAGCTGCACGACGCGCTCACCGACCGGCTCGGCACCTTCCCACTGTTCAACTACTGGGGGCCGGGCGCGGGGCTGGCGTCGTCGGCGTGGATCTGCCAGGCCGCCGAGCGGATCCTCGCCGAGCAGTCCCCGGACCTGACCCTGGTGTACGTCCCGCACCTCGACTACGACCTGCAACGCTTCGGCCCGTCCTCCCCGCAGGCCGCCGCTGCGGCGGCCGAGCTGGACGGGGTGCTCGGGCCGCTGCTGGACGCCGCCCGGGCCCGGGACGCCACCGTGGTGGTGCTCTCCGAGTACGGCATCACCGACGCCTCCCGCCCGGTCGACGTCAACCGGCTGCTGCGCGCCGAGAAGCTGCTGCGGGTGCACACCCAGGCCGGCATGGAGTACCTCGACCCGTGGACCTCGCGGGCCTTCGCGGTCGCCGACCACCAGGTCGCGCACGTCTACGTCCGTGACCCGGCCGACGTGCCGGCGGTGGCGAAGCTCTGCGCCGCGCTGCCCGGGGTGGCCGAGGTGCTCGACGCCGACGGCAAGGTCGCGCACGGGCTGGACCATCCGCGCGCCGGAGAACTCGTCCTCGTCGCCGAGCCGGACGCCTGGTTCACGTACTACTACTGGCTCGACGACACCCGCGCGCCGGACTTCGCCCGCCTCGTGGAGATCCATCGCAAACCCGGCTACGACCCCGCGGAGCTGTTCTTCGACCCCGCCGCCCCCGGTGCCGCCAAGCGCCGCGCCGCCGTGGCGCTGGCCCGCAAGAAGCTCGGGCTGCGCTACCTGATGAGCGTGGTCGGGCTGGACGCCGGCGCCCGGGCGGTGCGCGGGTCGCACGGGCGGCTCCCCGCCGACCCGGCCGACGGGCCGGTGCTGCTCTGCTCCGACCCGTCCGCCGCCCGGGACCGGGTCGCCGCGACCGAGGTGAAGGCCCTGCTGCTGGAGCTGGCGGGGCTGGTCCCGCCGGCCGCGCCGCCGCCCCGGACCGCGCCGCCGCCCTCTGCGGCGGCCGGACGACCGGGGGAGGCGTCGTGACCGTCACCGTCGCACCCCCCGACACCGGCGAACTGCGGGCCCGTGTCGACGCCGAGCTGGCCGCGTTCCTCGACCGGCAGGGCCGGGACTGGCCGGACGGCGCGCCCCGGGGCGTCTTCACCGCGCTGCACCGGTTCGTGCTGGCCGGCGGGAAGCGGCTGCGCCCGCTCTTCTGCTACTGGGGCTGGCGGGGCGCCGGCGCCCCCGACGGCACCCCGATCGTGGTGGCCGCCGCCGCGCTGGAGCTGTTCCACGCGTTCGCGCTGATCCACGACGACATCCTCGACGGCAGCGACCGCCGTCGGGGCGAGCCGTCGGTGCACCGGCTCTTCGCCGACCTGCACGCCCGCTCGTCCTGGCGGGGCGACCCCGAGGCGTACGGGCGCAACACGGCCCTGCTCTGCGGCGACCTGTGCGCCGCCTGGTCGGACCAGATGTTCCACGAGTGCGGGCTGGAGGCCGCGCGGGTGCACCGGGGGTGCGCCGTCTTCGCGCTGATGCGCACCGAGGTGATCGCGGGCGAGTACCTGGACCTGGTCTCCGGGGTGGGCGACGGCTCGGTGGCCAGCGCGCTGACCGTGATCCGGATGAAGGCTGCCCGCTACACGGTCACCCGGCCGCTGCAGATCGGGGCGACGCTGGCGGGGGCGGGCCCGGGGCCGGTCGCCGAGCTGGCCGCGTTCGGCGACCCGCTGGGCGACGCGTTCCAGCTGCGCGACGACGTGCTGGGGGTCTTCGGCGATCCGGCCGTCACGGGCAAGTCGGTCCTGGACGACCTGCGGGAGGGCAAGCCGACGGTGATGATGGCGCTGGCCCGTGGCGCCGCCGACCGGGCACAGGCCGCCAGGCTGCGGGAGCTGTTCGGCAACCCGGCGCTGGACGCCGACGGGGCCGCCGAGCTGCGGGGGATCATCGAGCGTACCGGCGCGCGCGAGCGGATCGAGCGGATGATCCGGGTGCGCGCCGATGCCGCCCTGGCGGCCCTGGCGGAGGCTCCCGTGACCCCCGAGGCCCGTGCCGCCCTCGCCGCCCTGGCCGCCCAGGCCGTCGACCGTTCACTCTGAAGCTGCCGCCACCGGGTGCCTCCGGGACTTTTCGCGGGATCGACGAAAGTTCGCGCCCACCGGCCGGAACGTGTGGACACATAGACGTGCGTCGTTTAATGTCGGGCCATCGCGAAGATGTTTCGTCGAGGTGAACCGGCGGCGCGGGAACCCATCGACTGGTGACCTCCGAGCGGTGGCACCCCACCCCTCGCAGGTCACGGCCGGCCGGGAAACCACCCGGCGGCCGACCCCATCCCCGCTACGGCATCCGGCGCGACGGCGCGCGCCCGCCCTGGCAGTCACCGGTCAGGAAGGGACGGCACACCCATGTCCACGAAGGACGCCCCCACCCACGGAACCGGGCGACGGTCCGCCGCCGCCGGCACGGCGCTGCTACTGGCCGCCACCGCCACGGTCGCCCTCGGCGCCGGCCCCGCCGCGCTGGGCGGCCCCACCCCGGCCCGGGCCCACCCCGTCGTCGGCACCGACTTCCAGCAGGTCACCCTCGCCAAGGGCGTCGCCGAGGTCGGCGAGCCCATGACGATCGCGGTGCTGCCGGACCGGTCGGTCCTGCACACCGCCCGCAACGGCACCGTCCGGCGTACGGACTCCGCCGGCACCACCTCGGTGATCGGCACGCTGCCGGTCTACACCCACGACGAGGAGGGGTTGCAGGGCATCGGGGCGGACCCGGACTTCGCCGGCAACCGGCACATCTACCTCTACTACGCCCCGCCGCTGTCCACCCCCGCCGGCGACGCACCGGCGACCGGCACCGACTTCTCCGCCTGGCAGGGCGTCAACCGGCTCTCCCGGTTCACCCTCAACGCCGACTTCACCATCAACACCGGCAGCCGGGTCGACATCCTCGACGTGCCCGCCGACCGGGGCATGTGCTGCCACGTCGGCGGCGACATCGACTTCGACGCCGCCGGCAACCTCTACCTCTCCACCGGCGACGACACCAACCCGTTCGACTCGGCCGGGTACGCGCCGATCGACGAGCGCACCAACCGCAACCCCGCGTACGACGCGCAGCGCAGCGCGGCCAACACCAACGACCTGCGCGGCAAGATCCTGCGGATCAGGGTGAACGCCGACGGCACGTACGCGATCCCGGCCGGGAACATGTTCGTCGACTCGGACCCGAGGACGCGCCCCGAGATCTACGCGATGGGCTTCCGCAACCCGTTCCGGATGAGCGTCGACCGGGCCACCGGCATCGTTTACGTCGGCGACTACGGGCCGGACGCCGGCACCACCAGCGCCCGGGGCCCCAGCGGACAGGTCGAGTTCGACCGGGTCACCGGCCCCGGCAACTACGGCTGGCCGTACTGCACGGGCACCAACACCGCCGCCGAGACGTACGCCGAGTGGGACTTCGCCACCGGGACCGCCGGGGCCAAGTACAACTGCGCCGGCGGGCCGACCAACAACTCCTTCCGCAACACCGGCCTGCCCACCCTGCCCGGGGCGAAGCCCGCCTGGATCCGGTACGCCGGCGACACCGGCAGCCCGCCGGAGTTCGGCGGCGGCTCCGAGTCGCCGATGGCCGGCCCGGTCTACCGGTACGACGCCACGCTGGACTCCGCCACCAAGTTCCCGCAGTCCTTCGACGGGCAGTTCTTCGCCGGGGAACTCGGCCGGGGCTGGGTCAAGCCGATCCACCTCGACGCCGGCGGCGCGCCCGGCACCATCGACACGTTCCCGTGGAACGGCAAGCAGGTCATGGACATGGCGTTCGGGCCGGAGGGCGCGCTCTACGTGCTGGACTACGGCACCGGCTACTTCAACGGCGACGCCAACTCGGCGCTGTACCGCTACGACCACATCGCCGGCGGCAACCGCGCGCCGACCGCGGTCGCCGCGGCCGACAGGACCTCCGGCACGGCGCCGCTGACCGTGAACTTCTCCTCGGCCGGGTCGTCGGACCCGGAGGGCGGCGCGCTGACGTACTCCTGGAACTTCGGCGACGGCACCACGTCGACGACGGCCAACCCCAGCAAGACCTACACCGCCAACGGCACCTACCGGGTCACGCTGACCGTCCGTGACCCGCAGGGCGCCACCGGCACGGCGAACGTGCAGATCGGGGTCGGCAACACCGCGCCCACGGTCACCATCAGCAGCCCGGCCAACGGCCAACTGTTCAGCTACGGCGACACCGTGCCGTTCAGCATCACCGTGACCGACCCGGAGGACGGCGCGATCGACTGCACCAGGGTCAGGATGACCTACGTGCTCGGCCACGACAGCCACGGCCACCAGATCACCTTCAGGACCGGCTGCTCGGGCTCGATCACCATCCCCGTCGACGGCGAGCACGACGACGCGGCGAACATCTTCGCCATCTTCGACGCGGAGTACACCGACGCGGGCGGGCTGACCACGCACAAGCAGCACACCCTCCAGCCGCGCAAGCGCCAGGCGGAGCACTTCAGGACGTCCTCCGGCGTCAACACCTTCGACAAGGCCACGGCCGAGGGCGGCAAGACCGTCGGCGACATCCACAACGGCGACTGGGTCGCCTTCGAGCCGTACAAGCTCGACGACGCGACCTCGTTCAGCGCCCGGGTCTCCTCGGCCGGCTCCGGCGGCACCCTCCAGGTGCGGGCCGGCTCGGCCACCGGCACCGTGCTCGGCACCGCGACGGTCCCCGTCACCGGCGCCTGGGACACGTTCACCACGGTCAGCGGCAGCCTGTCGGGGGCGCCGGCCGGCACCACCACGCTCTACCTGACCTTCACCGGCGCCGGCACCGGCGCGCTCTACGACGTCGACTCGTTCACCTTCACCACCGGCGCGACGGTCCGCACCGGCCCGGTCGTCGGGCTCGGCGGCAAGTGCCTGGACGTGCGCAACGCCGCCACGGCCGACGGCACCCAGATCCAGGTCTACGGCTGCAACGGCACGGCGGCGCAGAGCTGGACGGTGACGCCGAACTCGACGGTGCGGGCGTTGGGCAAGTGTCTGGACGTCTCGGGTGGCGGTTCGGCGGACGGCACGAAGATCCAGCTCT